>NZ_JBFSPI010000047.1:0-38613 GCF_041464685.1 Vibrio sp. 10N.237.312.B06 | reverse complement strand
CCATCTGTAGGATCGTTCAACTGATCAGGAAAATGCTTAAATGATCAGTGTTAACTTATGAGCAGGTATGTAGCGGACAAACTGGCCATACCGAAGTCGTTCGTGTCATTTTTGATAGCGAACAAACATCTCTCGCTCAAGTACTTGAAACCTTTTGGGAGCGTCATGACCCAACTCAAGGGATGCGCCAAGGCAACGATTTAGGGACTCAATACCGTTCTGCGATATACACCTTCAGCGAAGAACAACAGACTATCGCTGAGCACTCTAAACGTGAATACCAACGAGCAATGACTGAATCATTGGGCAACGAAATCACAACGGAAGTTCTGCCTGCTGGAAAATATTTTTTCGCAGAAACCTACCACCAGCAATACCTAGCTAAAAATCCGAATGGTTATTGTGGATTGGGTGGAACAGGTGTGTGCTTCCCTCCGCAATAATGAGTGTTAGGCATACAAACTAGAACAACATCCATTAAAAAAGGGCTTCCGCTAGGAAGCCCTTTTTCATTGGAAATCTATTTGACGAAATGCAAATCTATAACAGTCAGTTACACCGGCAGCGCAGCAATGGTGCCGTTAACTTCTTTAAAAATCGTTAGCTTTTGTTTGTCTGAAACTTCAGGAAGAAGCACCTTGCCTTGGTCGAAGCGAAACTCTCCGATACCCTCTATAGCAAACTGGCCTTTGAACAGGACTTTAACGAAACGCGCCACCTGATGTGGACGGTAAGTAGAAAATTTTCTTAACATAATACAACCTCAATTCCATTTGAGTACTACAGCCACGTACCTGAACACCAACGTATTCAAAGCACATTAAATCGCTAATTCCTTTAGCAAACAGCAAGATAATCTATTGTTCATCTCGATATTGATGCATTATACCTTTTGGTAACAAGCCTGCAACTTATTTCTACACCGTACGATAAAAAAGTTAAAGAGGCATTTTTCAAATTTCATATTATACTTCCAGAGCAAACCAATAAGCGGAACAAAAATATAATGAAAAACAAAACTCTACTGGCTTTTTTAGCCGCAGCCTCTCCACTTTTCGCCAATGCTCATAATCTATCAGTCGGTGCAACTCTGCCTGCTGTCGATGTTAGCAACTATGGTGAAATCGTACTAAACGACGGAAATACTGGATATCAAGCTTGGGCAACCAATGATCTTCTAGGTAAAGTTCGCGTCGTTCAAGCTATTGCTGGCCGTAGCAGCTCGAAAGAGCTCAACGCACAACTGATGGCAGCAATTACAGCATCGAAATTCGCAGAAGACAGCTACCAAACCACTACCATCATCAACCAAGATGATGCGATTTGGGGAACTGGGTCTTTTGTTAAATCGTCAGCAGAAAGTAGCAAAGAAGAATTTCCATGGTCTTCTATGGTGCTAGATGAAGACGGAACCGTAGCGTCATCATGGGCTTTAAAAGAAGAGAGCTCAGCGATTATCGTTCAAGACAAGCAAGGTAAAATATTGTTTGTTAAAGAAGGGGCATTAAACGACTCAGAAGTCACTCAAGTTATTGAGTTGATTAAAGCGAGCCTTTAATAAGACATTCGCGTCTTTTTCGAGACCTGACCAAAGGATATTGTTATATTATAACAGTATCCTTTTTTAATTCTGTGGTTAATCATCCTGATGTGGAAAAACACACCTAATAATGTGAAACGTAAAACAGGCTTCTTGCTTGGGCTGATGCTCATGTTGAGCGTGTTAGCAGCGACACATATTGTAGATATCGACCCACATCATCACTCTTCACATCACTGTGAGCTGTTTTCGATAAATCAGTTCATAACGGCGCATTCACTTCCACAGATCCCAGAGTTCCATTCGGAATTTACTGTCTCTATCACAGAGTCAGTCATTTCGTTACAGCGCCTGTATTTCGCTTATTTAGCACGTTCACCTCCTGTAAAGATTTCTTAATTACCACTACTTTTTAATTAACCTTTATTCAGGAAAAAAACATGAAACCTACTATTCTAGCCGTTGTTATCGGTATGACTGTCTCTACTAATGTTCTAGCTAACGAAGAATTCCGCTCTCACGAAGCACACGTGCACGGTAAAGTTGAGGTGAACATCGCTCAAGATGGGCAAGAACTACTTGTTGAAGTAACAGCTCCCGGCGCTGATGTGGTTGGCTTTGAACATGCTCCAGAAACTGCTGAGCAAAAGAAAGTATTTGAACAAGCGATTGCGCAATTAAACAAGCCAGATGAGCTATTTGGTTTCAAAAATGCAAGCTGTACTCTGAAGTTCAAGTCGGTGACGAACACCTTGGAAGGCGATCATGATGACCATGACCACGCTGAACACGCTGAACACGCTGAACACGCTGAACACGACCATGATGACCACAAAGGCCATGACCACGCTGAACACGATCATGACGACCACAAAGGCCATGACCATGCTGAACACGATCATGACGACCACAAAGGCCATGACCATGCTGAACACGACCATGACGACCACAACGGTCATGATCACGCAGAACACGACCATGATGACCACAAAGGCCATGACCATGCTGAACACGATCATGATGACCATGAAGGCCATGACCATTCAGAAGGTGGGCACGGCGAATTCACTGTCGAGTACCATTACCAATGTTCAGATATTGCGAAGCTAGATACCGTGAGCACTCAATGGTTCTCTAAGTTCAGCAACACAAAATCAATGACGGTAAACCTTCTAACTGACAGCGCTCAAATTCAAGAAGTGCTTAACGCAGATCGTATTAGTTTTCGATTCTAATCCGTATTAGATTGAATTAAACGTAGATACGCAGCCAAGTAAGTAGTCACTTACTTGGTTGTGCAAATCGGTGTGTTCTGGGAATTTATTTTTCTAGTAGCTGTCCAGTAAATACACCGCTTTAATCATTGGAGCTAATATGTCTTTTGACAGTTCATCACTTGTGGTCAAACTCGAAAATATCAGCTTTCGTTGGAAGCCTGAATTACCCCCAACGCTAGAGATCCCCTCACTGCATATCCAAGCCCAAGAGCACCTTTTCATCAAAGGGCCTAGTGGTTGTGGAAAGTCAACATTGCTAGGGTTACTGACCGGAATCAACCAAGCTGAACAAGGTGAAGTTTCAATCCTTGGCCAAGACCTCACACAGCTAACACCTCGTCAGAGGGACAAGTTCAGAGCCGATCATATTGGCTATATATTCCAACAATTTAATCTGCTTCCTTACTTGTCAGTGATCGACAATGTGACGCTTCCTTGCCAGTTTTCTAAGATTCGTAAGCAGCAAGTCACTGAAAGTCAGAACAGCCTGCAAGCAACCGCTCAAGAGTTGTTGCTCAGATTAAAGCTACCTCAAGCTCTAATGGACAAGCCTGTTACCGAGTTGAGCATTGGTCAACAACAACGTGTTGCTGCCGCTCGCGCTTTGATCGGCCGACCGAAAATCATTATTGCCGACGAGCCAACCTCGGCTTTGGATCATGACAACCGAGAAGCCTTCATCGAATTGTTACTAGAGCAAGCAAATCAAGCCGGGTCTACTCTGATATTTGTCAGTCACGATCCAACATTAGAAAAGCTGTTCACTCGAACCATAGATTTAAAAACCGTTAACCAAGCTAAGGTTGTCGTATGAAAGTAATTACTCACTTAGCCCTAAAAAGCGTACTCAACCGTAAAGCCACCGCTATTCTGACGATTCTCACCGTGGCAGTATCAGTGATTCTATTACTCGGTGTTGAACGTGTAAGAACCGAAGCAAAGAGCAGTTTTGCCAATACGATTTCAGGTACCGACCTTATTGTTGGTGGCCGCTCTGGTCAGGTAAACCTACTGCTTTATTCGGTATTTAGGATTGGTAATGCAACCAACAACATCGACTGGAAAAGCTATGAAGAATTTAGCCAGCACAACGCAGTAAAGTGGGCGATCCCAATCTCATTGGGTGATTCACATAAAGGCTTCCGCGTAATGGGCACGAACCATAGCTACTTCGAGAATTATCGCTATGGAAGTAAGCAACCACTTACTTTTCAACAAGGCAAAGAGTTCAATCAGCTATTTGATGTTGTGATTGGTGCCGATGTCGCGAAGAAGTTAGATTACAAGATTGGTGATCACATCATTCTGGCGCACGGTATCAGTGATGTCGCCTTCAGTCGCCACGACAACCTGCCCTTCACCATTGTCGGAATACTCGCGCCAACCGGCACACCAGTAGATAAAACGGTGCATGTTTCGTTAGAGGCCATTGAAGCGATTCACGTTGGTTGGGAATCGGGGGCCAACCTAGGCCACACACCGAATGCTGAAGCGCTAAAGCAACGTGACTTCCAACCAAAGCAGATTACCGCGATGATGGTTGGCCTTAAATCGAAGATCCAAACCTTTGCACTGCAACGAGAAATCAATAACTACCGCCAAGAACCTTTGAGCGCCATTATGCCAGGTATTGCGCTTCACGAATTGTGGGGAATGATGGCCGTAGCAGAGCAAGCACTACTGATTGTTTCAGGGTTTGTTGTAATCGCGGGACTGTTAGGGATGCTGAGTAGTCTACTCACTAGCTTGCAAGAAAGACGTCGAGAGATGGCCATTCTGCGCGCGATGGGAGCAAGGCCTCGTCATGTGTTCGGTTTACTGATCAGTGAAGCAAGTGCCCTAACCTTCCTCGGTATCACATTGGGTGTTGCCGTGTTGTTTGCGCTAATCGCAGTAGTTGCTCCTATTGTGCAACAAAGTTATGGTATCAACATATCGATATCCGCAATCACACCTCATGAGTGGAAACTGCTTATGTTGGTGCAAGTTGCCGGAATCATTATTGGCTTTATTCCCGCTTTCAGAGCTTACCGTCAGTCATTGTCTGATGGCATGACTATTCGAATCTAAAATAGGAACCTATGATGCAACGCAAATTCCTACTGATACTTGGGTTACTTATGTTCCCATTTATCAGCACAGCTCACGCTGAAACCACTCAGACTGACGAATCGGTATTAACACTCGATTGGATTGACTTGATTCCAGAGTCAGAGCGAGCACAACTCGACTCATTTGGCATGCCGATGGTTAACCACGACAGTATGGACAAACCTCAACAATCGACACTTGGCGCTGTTCGCCCAGAGCTGAATGGCAGCACAGTCAAGATTCCTGGCTTTGTGATTCCATTGGAAGGCGATGAGAACATGATCACTGAGTTTCTGTTAGTACCGTACTTTGGCGCATGTATCCACGTACCGCCACCGCCGCCGAACCAAATCATCTACGTGAAGTTCCCTAAAGGTGCACCAATACAGCAGCTATGGGATGTGATTTATTTAGTAGGTACACTAAAAACCGAGTCAATAAGCCACGACTTAGCTCAAACCGGTTATCTTATTGAAGGTACTGCGATTGAAGAATATGACGACATGTAGTCATTAGAAGGGTGGCTCAAGGATGAGCTGCCGTCACTGAACGAGTGAGATCATTCAATAACAGTTTAATAACGATAATTTTATTCTAAATTATGAGATGTAATTAGATAAGTACGCTAGAACAGCGACATAAGTAGCGAGTAATAACCCTATACTAAGCTGTTTCTTCAGCTTGTTATCATTGACTTGATTCATAACTCCTCCTTGAGAATTACAACAAATTTAACATTTTATTATCATTAGCAAAAGTAAAATTTTGTTGAAACCTTCAACTCTGCACGCAAAATCTAGCCACCAATAAGATAAAGAGTTACATTTTAGACAGTTAAGTCGTTTCCTTAGGGTACTCTTATGTCAGAAACCAAACAGCCAGTGATCATTGAGCATGCTAGCGATACACAGCAAAAGCATGAGAAAAAGCCTCATATTGCCGACAGTGCAAGCAGAATGCGGCACATCGCACAAAGCTTCGGCCTAGATTCCTTAATCAGTCATAGTGCAAAGCCAAACGATAAAGCTGAGAGTACGCTTATCGAACGGGCACTATTACGAGAGAAAAAACGTAGAGAACTTCGCCAAAAGAACCTAGAACAGATTCTAAAGTTGGCACACTCTTCATGTAAGGATGAAGCGGCTGGAGACCCTGATCAGGACTGGCTATACCGTTTCTTCGATATGGCACAAGAGATCCACAATACATCGATGCAGAGGCTATGGGCTCAAGTACTGAAACGAGAAGTCACCAACCCAGGCTCGACGTCGATGAAAGCGCTGCAGATCTTAAAAGACATGACACCAAAAGAAGCGCTCACCCTGCAAAGAGCAGCGTCACTTGGTTGTAGCTTTGGTAGTGATAACAGCAGAAAACTGTTACTCGGCTTTAAATCCCATGCTGGAATCTTCAGCTTTGGTAAAAGGGACACCACCAACACCATCAATCTTGGTGGACACAACCTTCCCTACTCTAGCTTGCTCCACTTGATTGAACTCGGGATTATTCTGGGCACAGAATTAGAATCTGGAGAGATTGATTTCGATCCAGCTCTGCACTTAACTTATCAAGGTAAGGGCATGTCACTGGCACCATTATCTAAAGGGGTGAAGCTGATTTACTACCGATTCAGTCCAACAGGCAATGAGCTTTGCAACTTACTTGGCAACAAGCCTAACACGCAGTATTACGACCAACTGATTGCGCTATTGAGCCAAAAATTTACGGTTCAAACAGAAGTTAAAAGCAGTGTGAACTACACCGTCTAGACAATCGATACTGTAAAAAATAGACGGTGTACGCTGTGAAGAGTATTGATAAGAGTAAAGAGAATCTAGAGGATAGGGTTCTTGTCTCGGAAAACCAAGGCTGCACTATTTATCCGCCGTGAATAATCAGATAAATAGGAGACTAGCCTTAGTCATACCAGCGAGCTCAATTGGATAAAATATTACGCTTCTCTAAAGCATCAATACACAATTCGACCAGTTCATCGAGTGTCTTTTCGCCCGCGGGTAGATCTATCTCAGGGCTCTGAGGCGCTTCGTACACTGAGCTAATACCTGTGAAGTTCGGGATTTCTCCCGCTCGTGCTTTCTTATACAGGCCTTTCGGGTCACGCTGCTCACACACCTCAAGTGGTGTGTTCACAAACACCTCAAGAAACTCACCTTCCGGTAATAAGTCACGTACCAACTGTCTCTCCGCTTGATGTGGAGAGATAAACGCTGACAACACGATCAAACCCGCATCCGCCATCAATTTAGCGAGCTCACCAATACGACGAATATTCTCTCGACGGTCTTGCTCTGAAAAGCCAAGGTCGCTACATAACCCATGACGGACATTGTCGCCATCCAATAAGTAAGTATGGTAACCAAGCTGTGCCAAACGGTTTTCTAATGCTCCAGCAACTGTCGATTTCCCAGAACCAGATAATCCAGTGAACCAGAGCACAGCTGGTTTCTGTGATTTCAGATCCGCACGAAATGTTTTATCAATCGAGTGTTGATGCCACACAACATTCTCATCTTTTGGTTTGAGTACTGCGGTCATAATTAGTCCTTTAAATAAACAGCATTAAAATGGGAAAAAGTAAGGAATCAGGGTCAGCACCAAGCCCGAATAGACAATCGAGATTGGGATGCCGATACGTAGATAATCCGTGAGATGATAATTACCTACGCTATAAACAAGTAAATTAGTTTGGTAGCCGTATGGCGAAATAAAACTGGCACTGGCACCAAATAGAACCGCCATAATGAATGGCATAGGGTCAACGCCATAGCCGATAGCCATGCTATAGCCGATTGGGAAAGAGAGTGCTGCGGCCGCATTATTGGTAACAAGTTCTGTCAGAACCAAGGTCATAAAATAGGTCGCGACTAACGCACCAAACACGCCCCAGCCATTAAAGGCTTCCATAAACATCAGCCCCATACGCTCAGACAGCCCAGATGAAATCATCAGTTGAGCAATAGACAGAGCGGAGCCAACGATCACCACAATATCAACCGGAAAACGGCGACGGAGTTCACCCAGTTGCACCACACCAAAGGCCACCAGCAACAGTAAGAAACCAGCCAGCCCTTTGATAATCGGCACGACTTCAGCAAGGGCTAGACCAATCACACTGGCAAAACCGAGCAATACAAACGTCGATTTATCCGCATCAAGCTTGGCACTCGAGTCCAAGTCATTCATCAACACAAACTCTTTGTTGTGTTGCTGGCGTTGTTCTTCAAAGCGTTTGCCGGGAACCAAAATCAAGGTATCACCAGCGGTCAATGTGATATTCCCTAGCCCACCTTCAAGGCGCTCATGGCCACGACGAATAGCAACTACAACTGCATCGAAACGGTCTCTAAACTGGCTTGTTTTGAGGGTTTTATTACAGAAGCTTGCCGACGAACTCACCACCACTTCAACAAAGCTCTGGCCGTTAAGGTGATGCTGGCCAAACAGGGTCAACCCTTGAATTTCTTGTAGTGTCGCTACGCTTTCAACGTCGCCACAAAACAGCAACCGGTCACGGGCTTGAAGAATAAAATCAGGGTCAATCGAAGCCGTGGTCTTACCGTCGCGAATCACTTCGGCTAAGAACAATTTTCTCAAAGCTCTGAGATTATTTTCGCTAACACTGCGGCCAACTAACGGTGAGCCAGGTTCAACTCGCGCCTCTAGAAAGTAAGGCAGATCGTCCTGCGACCCATCATCGTAGCTTGGTAAGAAGTAACTCAGAGGGATAAGAATCAAAACACCACCCACCAAGACCGCTAAACCGATCAAGGTTGGTGTGAAAAAGTTTAAGCTTGGCAATCCCGCATCTTCAACAAAACTATTGATGATCAAATTGGTTGAAGTGCCGATCAATGTCAGCGTTCCACCTAAAATGGCAGCGTAAGACAAAGGGATAAGTAACTTAGATGGCGCGTGCTGCTGATTGCGTTTGATAGCTCCGATCAAAGAGACAACCACCGCCGTATTATTGGTAAAAGAAGAAAGTAGCGCTGTGGAAATACCCAACTTCGCAACCACGGTACCTAGCCTACCTTCAGAGATATTGCGGCTAACCCAGCTGATTAAGCGAGTTTTCTCCAACGCACTTGATGCGAGGATCAAAAGAATTAAAGTCAGTAACGAGGAGTTAGTGAAGTTATTGGCTAGGCTCGACAAGTCGATCATACCTGCCATAAAAGCAATAAACGCCGCGCCAGCAAAGATAAAGCTTGGCTTAATACGGGTAACGAGCAGGCAAGTAATGATGCCGAGCAAAATCGCTAATACAAATCCTTGTTGCCACATATACCCGTCCTTTATGGCGGAAACAATCGGTTTCCGCCTGATTCAATAAGCTGTTACTTAGTCGTTTATGACTTCAGTAATTGGCTTAGATCTTTGGCATCCCAATGAGGGAAGTGCTTGCGTACCAATGCGTTGAACTCAAGTTCAAATGCAGAGAAGTTACCGACTTTCTGTTCAACAGAGTCCAAACGGTCTCGAATCAAACCAGCACCAACCGTCACATTAGTCAAGCGGTCGATAACAATGAAACCACCGGTGTCCGCACTCTCACGGTATTTATCCAGCGCGACGGTCTCGTTCAATGACCATTCACACAAACCAATACCATTCAGTGGCAACTCATCAACAGCGTGAGTCGACAGGTTGTTGATATCATATTGATGACGAACCGTTTCAACCTGACCGACGGTTTTCTTGCCTGCGATTTTGATGTCGTAAGCTTTACCCGGTTGCAGTGGTTGTTCTGTCATCCACACGATGTCTGCCAATACATGGTTGGTTGATTCAATCTGTGCATTTTCTAGCACAATCAAATCACCACGGCTGATATCGATTTCATCTTCAAGAGTCAGTGTTACCGCCAAACCCGCTTGTGCTGATTCAAGTTCACCATCAAAGGTCACAATGCTTGCCACCTTAGAAGTTTTACCTGAAGGCAACGCCTTGATTTCATCACCCACGCTGACACGACCAGAAGCCACGGTGCCAGCAAAGCCACGGAAATCTAAGTTAGGACGATTGACATACTGCACAGGGAAACGGAATTCGCCCGCAGAGCGTTTTTGGTCAATGTCGACGTTCTCTAACACTTCTAATAGAGACGGACCTTCGAACCATGCAAGCTCTTTGCTTGGCGCAGCAACGTTAATACCTTCAAGTGCCGAAACTGGCAGAATCTGAATATTAGTTTCGCCCTCTAGGTTTTCAGCAAACTCTAGGTACTGATCGCGAATCTCCTCAAAACGATCTTGCGAGTACTCGACGAGATCCATTTTGTTGACGGCGACGATGAAATGCTTCAAACCAAGCAGGTTAGAAATAAACGAGTGACGACGTGTTTGATCCAGTACACCCTTACGAGCATCAATCAAGATCACTGCCAGATCACACGTTGAAGCGCCTGTTGCCATGTTGCGCGTGTACTGCTCATGCCCTGGGGTATCAGCAATAATGAATTTACGCTTTTGAGTCGAGAAGTAACGATAAGCCACATCGATCGTAATCCCTTGCTCACGCTCAGCTTGCAAGCCATCAACAAGCAGTGCTAAATCAGGTTTCTCACCTGTGGTACCCACTCTTTGGCTATCAGAGTGAACCGCCGCTAGCTGATCTTCATAAATCTGTTTTGTATCATGGAGCAAGCGACCGATTAACGTACTTTTACCGTCATCTACCGAGCCACAAGTTAAAAATCTAAGCATAGATTTATGCTGATGCTGACTTAGATAACCTTCAATCCCTAGTTCAGCCAATTCGGCTTCTACTGCACTATTCATTTTTCTTTCCTTAGATTCTTAGAAATAACCTTGGCGCTTTTTCAGCTCCATAGAGCCCGACTGATCATGGTCAATCGCTCGACCTTGACGCTCACTGGACGTTGCCACCAGCATCTCTTCAATAATGCCTGTTAGCGTATTCGCCTCAGATTCAACGGCTCCGGTTAGTGGGTAACAGCCCAAAGTACGGAAGCGAACGCTTTTCTCTTCAATCACTTCACCTTCTTGCAGTTCCATACGGTCATCATCAACCATGATCAGCATGCCATCACGCTCAACCACAGGACGTTTATCAGATAGGTAAAGCGGAACAATATCGATGCTCTCTAGGTAGATGTATTGCCAGATATCAAGCTCAGTCCAGTTAGATAGTGGGAAGACACGAATGCTTTCGCCCTTATTAACCTGACCGTTGTAGGTGTGCCAAAGCTCTGGACGCTGGTTTTTTGGATCCCATGTATGGTTCTTATCGCGGAAAGAATAAACACGCTCTTTTGCTCGAGATTTTTCTTCATCACGACGCGCACCACCAAAAGCGGCATCGAACCCGTACTTGTTTAACGCCTGCTTAAGGCCTTGAGTTTTCATGATGTCTGTATGCTTAGAAGAGCCATGTACGAATGGGCTACACCCCATCTCAATACCTTCTGGGTTCTTATGTACTAAAAGGTCGAAGCCGTACTTTTTAGCCGTACGATCACGAAACTCAATCATCTCGCGGAATTTCCAATCCGTATCTACATGCAATAGTGGGAATGGAATCTTGCCTGGATAAAACGCTTTGCGAGCTAAATGAAGCATCACAGAAGAATCTTTACCGATGGAATACATCATCACTGGGTTATCAAACTCAGCAGCAACTTCACGGATAATATGAATACTTTCCGCTTCAAGCTGTTTTAGGTGGGTTAAACGTTCTTGGTCCATTTCAGTGCTTCCTTTAAGGCTCGCAGTACGAGCAATTCATTACTTGGTCTTGCCAAGCAAGGGATTTAACTCATCCACTTGAGTGAATGGGAGTATTGGCACTAGAAGAAAACAGAAGCTTCGTTTTGAGCTATCCTTGCTATTCATCTGCCTGATACGTCCTTGATATAGGCATTATGACGAGCCTCTCATATTACTGGAAATTCTAAAATTTCATTTTTTATTCGAAAAGCTGATAAGGGATGAGATTCATCGATAAATAGGTGAAATGAATGGGCTAATATTATCGATATCAGTTGCGCATCGATTGAGCAGCTTTGGGAGGCGCCTTGCAGAACACTATAAAGTAATCGATCTAAGTCACGAATTAACATTCGTTGTAATCATTGTTTCATTCCATTTTGTTACATTACGCAACGAATTTTCTACTAATCCACTTTGGAGCTCCAAAATGAAAGTTGCAATGAAACCTTTGTCATTGGCTGTACTTGCTGGTCTTGGTCTGACTTTAGCAGGCTGCACAACAACACCAGATACCGATGAAGTGATTAAATTACGTGTCGTAGAAACGACGGATATCCATACCAACCTAATGGATTACGACTACTACAAAGACAAGCCGTCGAAAAAAATCGGCTTAGCACGTACTGCAACTCTAGTAAAAGAAGCTCAAAGCGAAGTAACCAACAGCGTATTAGTTGATAACGGTGACTTGCTGCAAGGTAGCCCAATGGGTGACTACATGGCAGACAAAGGCATCGAGGCTGGCGAAGTTCACCCTGCATATAAAGCAATGAACCAACTAAGCTACGACGCTGCAAACCTAGGTAACCACGAATTCAACTACGGTCTTGAGTTCCTAGAAGAATCTATTAACGACGCTGATTTCCCGTACATCAGTGCTAACGTTTACGACGCAGAAACCAAAGAACACTACTTCACGCCATACATCATCAAGACGCACACCTTTGAAGATACTGCTGGCGTAGAACATGAAGTAAAAGTGGGTTACATCGGTTTTGTTCCACCACAAATCATGACGTGGGATAAGAAGAACCTTGAAGGCAAAGTGATCGCTCGCGATATCATTGAGACAGCTAACGAGTTAGTGCCTCAAATGAAAGCGGAAGGCGCTGAAGTAATCGTTGCTATCCCTCACTCAGGCGTATCAACTGACCCGTACAAAAATGGCGAAGAGAACTCAACGTTCTACCTATCTGAAGTAGACGGCATTGATGCAATCGCATTTGGTCACTCTCACGCAGTATTCCCAGGAAAAGGTTTTGATGACATTCAAGGCATCAACAACGAAACGGGCACAATGAACGGCGTTGCGGCTGTAATGCCAGGCCGCTGGGGTAGCCACGTTGGTGTTATGGATCTAACACTTGCACAAAAAGACGGTAAGTGGGAAGTTGTTAAAGGCCAATCAGAAGCACGCCCTATCTACGACAAGATCGAGAAGAAATCTCTTGCTGCCGCTGATGAGGGCATCGTAACAGCACTAGAAAAAGACCACGCAGGTACTCGTGAGTTTGTTAACCAACCTATTGGTAAAGCAGACGATGTGATGTACAGCTTCTTATCTCTAGTACAAGACGATCCAACAGTTCAAATCGTGAACCTTGCACAGAAAGATTACGTTGAACAGTTCATCCAAGGCGACCCAGATCTAGATGGTACGCCAGTACTTTCAGCAGCTGCACCATTCAAAGCCGGTGGCCGTAAGAATGACCCAGCAAACTTCACTGAAGTTGAATCTGGCCAACTGACATTCCGTAACGCAGCTGACTTGTACCTTTACCCGAACACGCTAGTCGCGATGAAGGTAACAGGCCACGAAGTAAAAGAGTGGCTTGAGTGTTCTGCTGGTCAGTTCAACCAAGTGGATGTTAACTCAACAGCACCACAACAGTTGATCGAGTGGGATAACTTCCGTACTTACAACTTCGATGTTATCGACGGTGTTGATTACCAAATCGACGTAACTCAACCTGCAAAATACGATGCAAACTGTAAAGTCGTTAACCCTGACTCACAACGTATTGTTGGCCTAACTTACCAAGGTAAGCCAATCGACATGAAGCAAGACTTCCTGATCGCAACCAACAACTACCGTGCATACAGTGCTAAGTTCCCAGGTACAGGTGAAGACTTCATCGCATTTGATGCACCAGATGAAAACCGTACTGTTCTTGCGAACTACATCTCTCGCGTAAGCAAAGAGCAAGGTCAAGTTAGCCCAACGGCTGATAACAACTGGTCATTTGCGCCAATCAAAACGGATAACAAACTAGATATCCGCTTTGAAACTTCGCCAAGCGACAAAGCGGCAGAGTTCATCAAAGAAAAGGGTCAATACCCGATGAAACGTGTTGCGACTGACGATGTTGGTTTTGCTGTTTACCAGATTGACCTAACTAAATAGATTACCCAGTAATCCATAGTTAACGTTCTGAAAGGCTGAGTTTAACGACTCAGCCTTTTTCTTTTGTTATTTATAAATCGAATCCACTGCCCTACTTTTCTCACCGTAAACACCCTCTAATTCAACCCCCAAACAGCACGACTCAAACCGTCAATCGATTTAAGTTCCCTACAAAAAAACACTAATCAGCTGTAAGTTTTTCTCTGCTCCTCCTGTCTATTTAATTTACTACACTCAATGAATGGCCAATAAGCCATTCATCTATAGGATAGATAAGGGTATTTGATGAGCACCGTCGAGAGTATTCAAGCATGGTTAAATACAGGAGAAGAATCGCTGCTATGGCTGATGCTTGGCATTATCGCGCTTTCTTACTTGCTTGAAGATCTGGCGATTGTTACAGCGGCAGGTTTAGCAACTCAAGGACTCATGCTTCCTCAATATGCGTTACTTGCCATTTTCATCGGCATTGCCACAGGTGATCTCGGCCTCTATTACCTAGGTAAATCAGGACGTTATTTCCGAGGCGTTCGTTACAAAGCCCTCACCAACCGATACTTTCGTGCACTTCGCACTAAATTACGTCAAAACGCTTTCAGCAGTCTTTTTGTCATCCGCTTTATTCCCGGGCTTCGTACCGTCGGTTTTACCTTAAGTGGCTTTTTCGCAATCCCACTGCCTACTTTCTTGTTTGCCGTTATTAGTGCCACTGCGATCTGGACTGGCATTGTCTTCTCTGCCATCTACTATTTAGGGACATCAGCGTGGCTGCAAGCCTCTGAATATCAATGGATCATCATCCCGTGTGCCATCGCTTTGCTGTTTATCGGCAATCGATTAATGAATAGAACCTACTCTAGAGGATTATCATGAGTTCACCGCAAGATATTCGCATCATTCCAGCACATCAAATCAATGCAGGCATGCCCTTACTTGAAAAAGATACCGTGCGCAGTGTCTCTCCTTATGAGTTTCTTCCAACTTGGTTCTTCTACACGCCAGTGGTGATTCAAAGCCTGATGCAAGGGTTACGGCACTTTGACTGGGCGCTGCCGCTCATCGCCAACCCGAGTATTAAATTAAGCGGCATGGTAGGCGAATCAAAACACGAGATACTGAGCCTTGCCGGATCATCGAGTCAGCGTTGGATCTCTCCGTTTATCACCTTAACCAAAACGGATCTTAGCAGTAAGAAACAAGCCGAAGATGCGCGCAGCGCACTCATACAGTCGGATCTCGATTTCCCGATTGTGGCCAAACCGGATCTTGGCTGTCGAGGTGTTGGCGTTAAGCTGATCAACACACAAGATCAACTTGAGCAGTATGTTGAGTCTTTCCCAAATAATGCTCGCTTTCTATTGCAAGAAAAGGCGCCTTATCAAGCCGAAGCGGGTGTTTTCTATGTTCGCTACCCAAATAAAAAGCAAGGCGAGATCATCTCGATCACACTCAAATACGCACCAATGGTGGTGGGCGATGGCAGCTCGACACTCAAACAGTTAATTGAAAATAGCCCGCGTGCTGGGCAGCTTAGTCACCTGTATCTACCGAGACATGAAGATAAATTGGATCAAGTGCTCGCAGAGGGCGAAGAGTTTCAACTCGCGTTTGCAGGTAGCCATAGCCGTGGCTGTATCTTCCGAGACGGCAACCAATACATCACTCAGGCTTTAACCGAACGCTTAGATGAGATATTCGACGACTTCGATGGCTTTCACTTTGGACGACTCGACGTCAAATTCAAGGACATGAACAGCCTAATGAACGGCGAGGACTTCACCATCCTTGAGGTCAATGGCGCAAGCAGTGAGGCCGGGCACATCTGGGATCGCAACACACCGCTGCGAGAGATATTTTCGACGCTACTCCTGCAATACCGAATTCTCTTTGATATTGGCGCTCAACAGAAACAAAGAGGCCACCAGCCTCCTTCTTTTAAGAGCTTATTTAACGCGTGGCAAGAAGAGCGACGTCTTGTTCAACAATATCCGACCACCGATTAACTTTGTACGAGGATCATGAATGAACCCCATAGCCCAACCGAGCGCCCTCACTTCTTTCTCTCCTAGTATCAAAGGAGCGGTAGAGATATTGAATCAGGGTTTAGAGTTTTTGTTAGCCATATCTGACAGCGACTATCTGACACGAGCAAAGCCGCACGTCACAAGTTCTATTGGTGAGCATACTCGTCACACGCTCGATCTTTTTCACGCTTTGATTTTAAAAGAGAATGCGACCGTTGATTACAACACTCGTCGTCGTGGTCACCCCGTCGAATTCGACAGGTCGATTGCGTTGAAAGAGATCCATTACGTGATCAACTGGCTTGAACGATTAGACCGCAGAGATCTCGAAGCGCCTATCATGATCCAAACCGAAGTTTCGATGGATACACAAGTATTCGCCAGCCTGCCTTCTACGCTAGAAAGAGAAGTCACCTTTGCTGCGCTACACGCCAATCATCATTACGCGATGATCAAGGTGATCACGACCTTTCTTGATGTCGAAACATGCAACACCTTTGGTTATGCCCCAACCACCAGCAGCTATTTGAGGGAGCAATAATCATGTGTTCAGTATCTTGGCTGCTTGAAGACAATGGCTATCAGGTCTTTTTTAATCGTGATGAGCAAAAGACACGGGCACTGGCGATGCCACCTAAACAATATCGAGTTAACGGCGTCGATATCATCATGCCACTCGACCCAACCGGCGGTGGTAGCTGGATCAGTATCAATGAGTTCGGGCTTTCGTTATGCCTACTCAATAACTATCAAGGCATCGTACCTGTTGGACCTTTGGTCAGCCGTGGTTTGTTACTCAAGAACCTATCATCGAGTCGTAATATCAGTCAGCTCTCTGAAGCATTTCATAAGCTCGACCTGCACTCTTTTGCCCCATTTACCTTGCTGGCTTTTGCGCCGAACTTAACTCAACACCATGGTTTGGTTATCGCCTATATGTGGGATGGCATTCAACAAAAAATAGTCGAAACCGATTCTCCGCTGTTTTCATCCGGTGTTGATTTAGAGCGAGTACAAGCCTACCGACAAGCAAAATACGATCAGCTTATGGCAACGGGTAAGAATCAACAGAACTTACTTCAGTTTCACTCTCACCATCACAGCGAACAACCTCATTTAGCGACCTGTATGCATCGTGAAGACGCGCACACCGTGAGCTTTACACATTTACGCAATGTACACGGCCAAGCCTCGATGTTTTACGCACCCGGCTCGCCTTGTGAACCCATTAAACCATGCCAGATAAATCAACAGCGTTTTACCTTCGATTTATCACCAGCAATCAATCTATAGATGGAGTCCATCATGAGAAAACTATTAACCATGGTCATGCTACTTGTTAGCCCATATGTCTTTGCCGCCGATGAAATCTACACAGGGTTCTTTAGCAGTAAGGCGCTCGATGGCTACGACACTGTGGCTTATTTCACTTCAGGTAAACCTATTGAAGGCAGTAAAAAATTCAGCACCGAGTACAAAGGCGCGGACTGGTATTTCTCTTCTGAAAAGAATCTGACTTTATTTGTTAATAATCCTGAAAAATATGCCCCTCAATATGGTGGTTATTGCGCTTGGGCTGTTTCAGCAAAAAGTGATTTTGCACCCGGAGACCCGAATCAATGGACGATTGTTGATAACAAGCTTTACCTCAACTACGACCAAGAGATTAAACAGCGTTGGGAACAAGACCGAGCACAACATATTCAAAAAGCCGACACCATTTGGCCGCAACTGATCAAATAAGGGAATAACCATGACATTCACTCCAGCTAAACATATCCCTGCGGCATTTATTGCGTTTGTGTTCATTCAGTCGCTATTTTTTAAGTTCACCGGCTCATACGAAACTGAGCATATCTTTGGCACCTTGGCGACATGGTCGGGCTTAAGTTGGTTCGGTTCATTTGGCGGCTACTTAATTGGGTTTGCTGAATTGATTGCGGCCATTTTGCTGTTTACTCGTTGGCATGGCCTGGGTGCCATCATGAGCGTAGGGATCATGAGTGGCGCGATTTTCTTCCATCTGTTTACGCCGCTCGGTATTCAAATGCCTGAGTTTAATGCAGCGGGTGAAATTGTTGGTTATGACGGTGGATTACTGTTTGGTATGGCATGCCTAGTGTGGTTGTGCGGTGCATTTTTAAGTGTGAAAGATTTCAAGAATCAAGACGGTTTCCTAAACAACTTTAGTCAATAAGGTAGCTTCATTATGATTGATAGTCCTTTTCGTTTACCACGTTACACGCCTTTTGGTTTAGGTGAGTCTGTTGTCGAGTGGGCAACTGGGCTATCTAAGCTAGATAAACTCTATCAAGATAGACCTGATGAGTTATCTAGCTTTGAATTCATGCATCACACCCTATCGGCTTTGAATATTGACTATTCTGTTTCCGCAGGCGCCACTGATAATATCCCAGAGGAAGGGCCTGTAGTCATTGTGGCTAACCACCCGCTTGGCGCGATTGAAGGTGTGATCCTTGCTGATCTCGTAGGATCGGTAAGAAAGGATGTGAAGGTGCTGGCGAATGAGCTACTCAAGCGACTGCCTGAACTGGATGATCTTTTCATCGGAGTCGATGTCTTTAATAGTAAAGAGTCGAAACGAACCAACGCCAAAGCCATTCGAGATGCCAATCGTCATTTGGCAGACGGTGGGTTGTTGATTGTGTTCCCTGCTGGCGAAGTATCGAGTTACCGTAAAGGGGCAAAAACACTGACAGACATCGAATGGAGCAAATCGGTTGCCAAGTTCGTCAAGCGTCACCAAGCCACCACTGTGCCTATCTTTATAAATGGTAAAAACAGCGAGCTTTTCTACCAAGCCGGACGAGTTCATCCACTGCTAAGAACGGCTTTACTTGGGCGTGAGCTTCTTAATAAACGAGCGACTACCATCTCTATCTCTATTGGCTCTTCGATCCCATACTCAGAGATAAAGTCGTTTGAACAAGAGATGGATATCGTCAACTATCTGCGACTTAATACCTATCTGATGAGTCAACAAGATAGCCCTAGCACGCCAATCCATGCGCCCTCTTTTGACACTCAGGTTATTGCGCCGATTCCATCAGAGGTACTCTCTATAGAAGTCGCGTCACTTCCTCAAGAAATGAGATTACTTGAACAGGGCGATTTTGAGGTGTATTGCACGCCGAGCCAGTCGATCCCCAATTTAATGCGCGAGATTGGTCGAGTAAGAGAAGAAAGCTTTAGAGAGGTCGGCGAAGGCAGCGGGCTTGCCTGTGATTTAGATGAGTATGACCTTTACTACCATCAACTGTTTGTGTGGAACAAAGCAAAGGCTGAATTAGTCGGCGCATATCGACTAGGTATGGTCGACAAGTTAATCGCAGAGCATGGGCTTGATCAACTCTACTCTCGAAGTCTGTTTAACTACAATCAAGAATTCATCGATACCTTAGACAACAGTATCGAGCTTGGGCGTTCTGTAGTGAGCAAGCCTTATCAAAAGAGCCTTAACTCACTGTTACTATTATGGAAAGGCATCGCGGCCTTCGTGTATCGTCATCCTCAATACACTCACCTATTCGGCCCAGTCAGTATCAGTAATGATTACAGTCATAATGCTCGCCTGTTGATTGCGACGACCTTATCGATACATCATTATGACGAAGAAAAAGCAAATCTGGTTTCTCCTTCTTCACCACTCAATACCAGTAATCATGTGTTCTGGCAAAATCATCTGTTATCGTCATTGGCAAGTGTTCCTCTGCTCTCTAAAGTGTTAGCACGTATGGAGCAAGGAAAAGGCCTACCAGTACTACTGCGCCAGTATCTAGGGATGAACGGTAAGTTGGTGTGCTTTAACGTCGACCCATCATTTAATGATGCTCTGGATGGCTTGATTGTGGTTAACCTTAAGAAAGTACCACTGAAAACTCTTGGTAAATACATGGGTAGAGAACTTGCTCAAGATTATCTAGCACAGCACGCTCGACGCTGATTTAGCCCGCTCTGTACCTAAACTCAAATAAGTGCGATGATTTCGACACTTATTTGGGTTAGGTTATTTCCATGCACACCTCTTTTATCGAACAACTACAAAGCTTCGACTTCTCTGAAAGTCAGATTGAATCTCTATTAGCCGTCGCGAAACCACTTGAGCTACCAACCAGACACATCCTGATCAATCAAGGTGAAATGGCGAGTTCAATCTACTTTGTACTTGAAGGCTTGTGCCACGCTTGTTATCTCACTGATGACGGCAAGCAATACAGCAAAGAGTTCTACTGGGAACAAGATTGGATCATCGGCTTTGAGAGTCTGATAAAAAACCAAGCGTCCCCTTACCTATTAGAAACGCTCACACCAATTACTATGTTAGAACTGCCAATGAACGCAGTTATCGAGTGGCGCGCATCAAACAACCCTTTGTATTTAAAGTTATTAGAAACTCAGCTGATGCATAAGGAAAACAAAGAACGCTTTATGCTGCTCTATACTCCAGAGCAACGCTATCAACTTTTCTGCGAACATTATCCCGACCTTGAACAGCGCTTGAACGACAATCAAATTGCTGCTTACCTCGGTATAACCGCGATCAGCCTGAGCAGAATCAAAGGTCGAATTAACAATAGTTAATGCCAACAATCATCGCACATAGTACATTCAGAGCATCGATAACCTCTGGATGTAAACATGATCACTTGGCACTCAACTCCCTTCTCTGAACTTTCAACACAACAGCTTTATCAACTACTTAAATTACGAGTAGATGTGTTCGTCGTTGAACAAAATTGCCCTTATCCAGAACTCGACGGTAAAGATACACTCGCGGGTGTTGAACATTTGCTTGGCTATGCTGATGCAGAGCTAGTGGCGTGTGCACGCTTGTTACCACCAGGAACTTCTTACGACAACACGAGCATCGGCCGAGTGGCGACTAAGCAATCGGCAAGAGGTGATGGTTTAGGCCATCAATTGATAAAAGAAGCGTTAACACGCTGTGAGGCTCTTTGGCCGAGCACAACTATCGATATTGGTGCACAACAACACCTAGAAAACTTCTATGCGAGCCACGGCTTCAAAACGATCTCTGAAATGTACTTGGAAGACGATATACCACACATTGATATGAGATTAGAGAAGTAATGTCGAATATCACTGTCGGTATCCTATTGCTGATTGCAGGTAACTTGTTTGCCTCGCTTTCCGACGTAGCGGTAAAACTGTTGAATGGCGAAGTGCCACCTCTTCAATATATTTTTTTCCGACAGTTGATATCTCTGCTCATCATCACCCCTTTGTGGCTACAGCAGAAAAAGGAACAACGACGCTTACAGCAAGCCAAAGTGACCATCATACGCGGACAGCTAATACTAATTGGCAGTGGATGTATGGTTGTCGCGATTACCCACTTATCTTTGGCTACCGCCAACGCTGTATTTTATGTCGCGCCCTTATTGATGCTGCCTCTATCTATGTTTCTACTGAAAGAGCAACCAGCACTTGGCAAGGTCATCGCCACCACTATCGGTTTTATTGGTGCATTGATTGTCTTGAGGCCATCGCAATTTCATTGGGCTGCATTGTTTGCATTAGGCACAGCTCTGACGCTCGCACTGTTCAATGTATTGGTAAGAAAGCTTCCGAGTGAGCAAACGGTGATCACTACGCTGTGGTGGACAACGTTATTCTCTATTCCAGCATCATTGGTACTGTGCTTCCTATACTGGCAACCGGTATCGGTGGAGCATTTGGGATACATAGCACTCAGTGCAACGTTAATCTTGAGTTACAACGGCCTTGCGGTTGCTGCCTACCAAAAAGCACACTCTAGCCAAATTGCCTTGGCTGAGTATTCAGGACTGGTGTTTGTCGCGTTAATAGGTGCAATATGGTTTGATGAGATACCAGATACGTTAACCTTTATCGGTATTATGCTCATCATCTTGCCACTCGCCCCTTTCAAGCGACCAAAAAAAAGAGCTAATGCTTAGCTCTTTTCTATCGTTTATATGTGTCTGGTGAAGTGCTTTAACTCAGGTTCACTATTCATCTATTTACTGCGACCAAAGCCACCATCTGATAACCGGAAAAACATCACCGAAGTATTGCCTTTCTCAAGCTGAAGAATGTCTAGTTGCCCAGTCTCGGCTAGTTTGAATCGAACCAGCTGGCCTTTACGAATCTGGCTAAGCGGCTTGTCTGCACCTTCAATACGAACCAAAGCGTTAAGATCAGACAGCGGTAGATCATTATTTCGGAACACTTGAGCTAACGTATCTCCTTGCTTAACAAGATACTCTTGCCAACTGGTTGGCTCAGAAGAATTACTTTTAGCATTTTTCTGCTCGCTTAAGCCAACAGTATTTATCTCAAGCTCAACACGAGATGTTGCTGGTGCGTTGTCTACTTTAGGCTCTGGTAGCGGTGCAAACAATAAGATTAATATGATCGGCGAAATCACCATCAATAATTTCTGGTGTAATTTCGGCAATGATCCCCAAGTTTGCACTGATGAGGTTTTCATTTTCTTTAGATCGATCGAGCTTAGTTTCTCTTTGACCTGATTCAGTCGGTCCTTGAACTCTGCTAAGTGGTCTACTTTCTGTTTTTTCTTTTGACGACGATTCATGCCACTGCGTCCTATACATTGAATAACTACAGTATAAAAACCAAAGTACCAACAGTATAGATCTTTCCGCGACAACAGAGAGCAAAGCAAGAAAATTGACATAGCTGTGATTTGGACACGGTAAAGCGTAAGTGATCAGAGGCTAGCCGTTTATTCAGGCTGCTAATACTGGTATTCTTACCCTTTTCGTACTGACAAAAAGAGTGACTTTTCATGTCTGAAGTAAAATTTGAAACTGTAGAGCAAAAAGCTAGCTACGGTATCGGTCTACAAATGGGCCAACAACTTGCTGGTTCTGGTCTTGAAGGCCTAAACGTTGATGCAATCGCTGCTGGTATCGCAACAGCTCTAGTTGGCGACATGCCAGCTATCGAAGTTGACGAAATCAACAACGCACTACAAGAGCTACACACTCGTGGTGAAGCTGCACGTCAAGAACTAGCTAAAGCTGCTGCTGCTGACGGCGAAGCTTTCCTAGCTGACAACGCTCTTCGTTCAGAAGTTACAGTTCTTGAGTCTGGTCTTCAGTACGAAGTACTAACTGAAGGTACTGGCGAAATCCCAACTGCAGACAAGCAAGTGCGCGTTCACTACCACGGCGAACTAACTGACGGTACAGTTTTCGATAGCTCTGTATCTCGCGGTCAACCTGCTGAATTCCCAGTAACTGGCGTAATTCAAGGTTGGGTACAAGCTCTACAAATGATGCCTGTTGGCTCTAAGTGGAAGCTATACATCCCTCAAGATCTAGCATACGGTGAGCGTGGCGCAGGTGCTGCAATCCCACCATTTGCTGCTCTAGTATTCGAAGTAGAACTTCTAGCAATTCTTTAATTTCTATAAAAACCTTTAGTAAAACAAAAAACTATAGGTAAATTAGACTGAATTAGCTCAACGGCGATGTGACTACATCGCCGTTTTTCGTTTATAGTGAAAGAGTAAATTACTTTATTACTTAAGGACGAATAATGAAGAAAGTACTCATCACCGTTTTAAGCAGCCTTGCTGTGGTATCTTGCGCTAGTACTAGCGAGTCAGAACAAGTTAGTTCAACTTCTGATATTAACTATTCCCAACTATCACAAACAGCCCTTATGACCGCTGTAGACATGTGGTCTCAAAAAAATGAAGCAACACCATTTACGAGCACCCTTGCTAATTCCCTAAGTGACAAAGAATCTGTAACAAATGAGCAAGCTATAGGTGGAGTAGGTTCCATGCTAGCACTTGCCCAGAATACCCTTGATAACTTTGACAACCAAGAGCTCGAAATGCTTTTCCCTGGAATGTCGACGCTTGATTCTACCGGTTTAACGTCAGTATTGGACTCAAAAACATCTGTTGAAAATGCATTTTCAGGATTAGGTATGGATTCATCAATGGTTGCTGCGTTTGCACCAATCATTATTCAAGGGCTAGAGTCACAAGGCGCAACAAGCGGTCTCGTTGATTCACTCGAAGCTATTTGGCTGTAATAAGCAGTGATTAATAATTGATTTAAAATGCTTAAAGGGCGCTTCGGTGCTCTTTTTTGTGCGTTGAACAAAAGAGATACGAGATACTATTGAGAAATGGAGCAGAGAAGGTAAAGAAAAGTGCCAAATATCGTGGTGCAATTCTTATGTGGGTCTCCTAATTCTACAGATACAAAAAAGCCGAGCTAATGCTCGGCTTTTGTATTAAGAATCTAGTATAGATTACTCAGCAGCTTCTTCAGCAGCTGGGCGGTCTACAAGCTCAATGTAAGCCATTGGAGCTTTATCACCAGTACGGAAACCACATTTAAGAATGCGAGTGTAACCACCTTGGCGAGCCGCGAAACGCGGGCCTAGTTCATTAAATAGTTTTGCCACAACTTCGTTATCACGAGTGCGAGCAAATGCAAGACGACGGTTAGCAACACTGTCTGTCTTAGCTAGGGTAATCAATGGCTCAATTACGCGACGTAGTTCTTTTGCTTTAGGCACGGTAGTTTTAATAACTTCGTGACGAACAAGAGAGCTAGCCATGTTGCTGAACATCGCTTTGCGATGACTGCTGTTGCGGTTGAGTTGACGACCACTTTTACGATGGCGCATGACCTAATCCTTCTAACTTTTCGATTAATCTTCAGCGATTGACGCTGGTGGCCAGTTTTCTAGGCGCATGCCTAGAGAAAGACCACGTGAAGCAAGCACATCTTTAATCTCTGTAAGAGATTTCTTACCAAGGTTTGGCGTTTTAAGTAGCTCAACCTCAGTGCGCTGTACAAGATCACCGATGTAGTGAATCGCTTCTGCTTTCAAACAGTTAGCAGAGCGAACTGTTAGTTCAAGATCGTCTACAGGACGTAGTAGGATAGGATCGAATTCTGGCTTCTCTTCCTTCTCCTCAGGTACACGTACATCACGAAGATCTACGAACGCATCCAGTTGTTCAGCTAAAATAGTAGCTGCACGACGGATTGCTTCCTCAGGTTCTAGAGTACCGTTCGTTTCCATATCGATAACAAGCTTGTCTAAGTCAGTACGTTGTTCTACACGTGCCGCTTCAACAGCATAGGCGATTTTATCGACCGGGCTGTAAGTAGCGTCAACAAGTAGACGACCGATTGGACGCTCATCTTCTTCAGTATGGATACGAGCTGAAGCTGGAACGTAACCACGACCACGTTCTACTTTGATACGCATAGCGATCTCAGCGTTGTCATCCGTTAGGTGACAAATTACGTGCTCAGGGTTAGCGATCTCTACATCACCATCGTGGGTGATGTCACCTGCAACAACAGGGCCTGAGCCTGATTTGTTCAGTGTAATAAACACTTCATCTTTGCCTTCAGCAACGCGTACAGCTAAACCTTTAAGGTTTAAAAGGATTTCCAGGATATCTTCCTGAACGCCTTCTTTAGTGCTGTATTCGTGTAGCACACCTTCGATTTCAACTTCTGTTACGGCACAACCCGGCATAGAAGATAGAAGAATGCGGCGAAGAGCATTACCTAGAGTATGGCCGAAACCGCGCTCTAATGGCTCAAGAGTTACTTTCGCGTGTGTCGTATTGATCTGTTCAATGTCAACAAGACGCGGCTTAAGAAATTCTGTTACAGAACCCTGCATTGTGTCCTCTCTTTTTTTAACCTTACTTAGAGTAAAGTTCGACGATCAAGTGTTCATTGATGTCAGCTGATAGGTCAGAACGCTCAGGCATACGCTTGAATGTACCTTCCATTTTGCCAGCATCTACTTCAATCCAAGTTGGCTTTTCACGTTGTTCAGCAACTTCTAGAGCCGCTTTAATACGAGATTGCTGTTTAGCTTTCTCGCGGATAGAAACAACGTCGTTTGCCGCTACTTTGAAAGAAGGAACGTTTACAACTTTACCGTTAACTAGAATAGACTTGTGGCTAACTAGTTGACGAGATTCAGCACGAGTAGCGCCAAAGCCCATACGGTAAACTACGTTATCAAGACGACCTTCAAGAAGCTGAAGCAGGTTTGCACCTGTGTTGCCTTTAAGACGTGCAGCTTCTTTGTAGTAGTTGCGGAATTGTTTTTCTAGAACGCCGTAAATACGACGAACTTTTTGCTTCTCACGAAGCTGAACGCCATACTCAGATAGACGACCGCGACGAGCGCCGTGTACACCTGGTGCGTTATCAATTTTACACTTGGTATCGATCGCACGGACACCAGACTTAAGGAATAAGTCAGTACCTTCGCGACGGCTAAGCTTCAGCTTAGGACCCAAATATCTTGCCATGATCTTTCTCCAATATTCCTAGAAACGAAACTTAAACGCGACGTTTCTTAGGTGGACGACAACCGTTATGAGGGATTGGTGTCGCATCAACAATGTTAGTGATACGGAAACCAGCAGCGTTCAGTGCACGAACAGTAGATTCGCGACCTGGACCTGGACCCTTAACCATAACTTCCAAGTTCTTTAGGCCATATTCTTTAGCCATTTCACCACAACGCTCAGCTGCAACTTGTGCTGCGAACGGAGTAGATTTACGAGAACCACGGAAACCTGAACCACCTGCTGTAGCCCATGCAAGAGCGTTGCCTTGACGGTCAGTGATAGTTACGATTGTGTTGTTGAAAGAAGCATGAATGTGCGCTACGCCATCAGCTACTTGCTTGCGTACGCGCTTACGCGCGCGAGTTGGTTGTTTTGCCATTGTACTCTACCTTATCCGACTATTTCTTGATCGGCTTGCGCGGACCCTTACGGGTGCGAGCGTTGGTTTTAGTACGCTGTCCACGTAGTGGTAGACTGCGACGATGACGAAGACCGCGGTAACAGCCAAGGTCCATAAGACGCTTGATGTTCATCGATACTTCACGACGTAGATCACCTTCTACAGTGTATTTAGCTACACCATCACGCAGTTGATCGATCTGCTCTTCAGTTAGTTCACTGATCTTAGCATCTTCAGCAATACCCACTTCAGCTAGAATAGCTTGAGAGCGAGTTTTGCCAATACCGTAGATTGCAGTAAGTGCAATTACAGAATGCTTATGATCAGGAATGTTAATGCCGGCTATACGGGCCATTATTCACTCCTAAGGGGGTTCATAAAAGAATTATCCGCAGCAAAGCCCGTTATGGATACGCTGCGGCATACTACTTCTTTTGCACGCAAAAGGTAGGCCGAGGAATATACTCGACTCTACCTAGTATTTCAAGTAAAAATTTCTGCTGATTAGCCTTGGCGTTGCTTATGCTTTGGCTCACTGCAAATCACGCGAACGACACCGTTACGCTTGATAACTTTACAGTTACGGCAGATTTTTTTAACGGAAGCACGAACTTTCATTGCTAAACTCCGTAAATGGAATCGAAATAATTACTACCGAATTAACGGCCGTAACCTTTCAGATTCGCTTTCTTTAACACAGAATCATACTGTTGTGACATCAGATGAGTCTGTACCTGTGCCATGAAATCCATGATAACTACCACTACGATTAGTAGTGATGTGCCGCCGAAGTAGAAACGAACGTTCCACGCGACCATCATGAACTCAGGAATCAGACATATAAAAGTAATGTATAGAGCGCCCGCTAGGGTTAGTCTAGTCATCACTTTATCGATATATTTCGCTGTCTGCTCACCTGGGCGGATACCGGGTACGAATGCACCAGACTTCTTCAAATTATCAGCTGTTTCACGCGGGTTAAACACCAACGCTGTATAGAAGAAACAGAAGAAGATTATAGCTGCTGCATAAAGCATTACATACAAAGGTTGACCTGGGCTAAGAGCTAATGACACGTCAGTTAACCAACCGAACGCGCTGCTTTCACCATTTTGACCAAACCATTGTGCTAATGTTCCTGGGAACAAAATAATACTTGATGCAAAAATCGCTGGAATAACACCTGCCATATTAATCTTAAGAGGCAAGTGAGAGCTTTGAGCTGCAAAAACTTTACGACCTTGTTGACGCTTCGCATAGTTAACGACGATACGACGTTGACCACGTTCCATGAAAACTACGAAGTAAATTACAGCAAAAGACAATACCGCGATAAACAACAGAAGAAGCACATGCAATTCACCTTGACGCGCTTGCTCGATTGTTTGACCGATTGCAGAAGGCAATCCAGCAACAATACCTGCAAAAATCAGAATGGAAATACCATTACCGATTCCTCGCTCAGTGATTTGTTCACCTAACCACATCAAAAACATGGTACCAGTTACTAAACTCACGGTAGCAATAAGCGTAAACATGGTTTGGTTGATAACAACCAGATTGTCGACCATGTTTGGTAAGCCTGTTGCGATACCAATAGCTTGGAATGTTGCAAGTACAAGCGTGCCGTAGCGTGTATATTGGCTTATCTTACGACGGCCTGCTTCACCCTCTTTTTTGAGTTCCGCTAACGCTGGATGAACTACAGTTAGCAATTGGACTACGATCGATGCCGAAATGTACGGCATGATACCCAATGCTAATATAGATGCACGCTCAAGAGCACCACCGGAGAACATGTTAAACATTTCTACGATGGTACCTTTTTGCTGATCGAACAAATCGGCAAGTACAGCTGCGTCAATACCAGGGATCGGCACAAAAGAGCCGGCTCGGAATACTAAAAGTGCACCAATTACGAATAATAAGCGCGACTTTAGTTCACTTAAGCCGCTCTGAGCACTACGAAAATCTTTTCCTGGTTTCTTAGCCATCTGTACCTCGTTCCTCGAGATTATTCCTCGATTTTACCGCCTGCAGCTTCGATTGCAGCTTTAGCGCCTTTAGTCACGCGTAGACCTTTAACAGTCACAGCTTTGCTTAGGTCACCAGAAAGAACGATCTTAACAAACTCGATGTTCTTAGTGATAACGTTAGCAGCTTTAAGGCTGTTAAGATCAACTACGTCACCTGTTACTTTCGCTAGCTCAGCTAGACGAACTTCAGCAGACACTAGGCTCTTACGAGAAGTGAAACCGAATTTAGGTAGACGTTGTTTTAGAGGCATTTGACCGCCTTCAAAACCTGGACGAACAGAGCCGCCAGAACGTGACTTTTGACCTTTGTGACCGCGGCCACCTGTTTTACCAAGGCCAGAACCGATACCACGACCTACACGCTTCTTAGAAGGTTTAGAGCCAGCAGCCGGTGATAGAGTATTCAAACGCATTCTGATTACTCCTCAATCTTAACCATGTAGTAAACCTTGTTGATCATACCGCGTACGCACGGAGTATCTTCAAGTTCTACTGTATGGTTGATGCGACGAAGACCTAGACCTTTAAGACACGCTTTGTGCTTAGGTAGGCGACCAATTGAGCTTTTAGTTTGAGTTACTTTAATAGTTGCCATCGTGTGCTTACTCCGAAATAGATTCAACAGTTAGACCACGTTTAGCAGCAACCATTTCTGGTGACTTAACGTCTACTAGAGCACCAATCGTTGCGCGAACAACGTTGATTGGGTTCGTTGAACCGTATGCTTTAGAAAGAACGTTATGTACGCCTGCAACTTCAAGTACGGCACGCATTGCACCACCGGCAATAACACCTGTACCTTCAGCAGCTGGCTGCATGTAAACTTTAGAGCCCGAATGACGACCTTTCACCGGGTGGTGAAGAGTGCCTTCGTTAAGCGCAACTGTAACCATGTTACGACGCGCTTTTTCCATTGCTTTTTGAATCGCAGCAGGTACTTCACGAGCTTTGCCGTAACCGAAACCTACGCGACCATTACCGTCACCAACTACTGTTAGTGCAGTGAAGCTCATGATTCGACCACCTTTAACCGTCTTAGATACACGGTTAACAGCGATCAGCTTTTCTTGCAAATCATTAGCTTGTTGTTGTTCTTTAGCCATCTTCCAACCCTACCTTAGAATTTCAGACCAGCTTCGCGAGCAGATTCTGCTAGCGCCGCTACTCGACCGTGGTATTGGAAACCAGAACGGTCAAATGCAACTGAAGCTACGCCTTTTTCAAGAGCGCGCTCAGCAACAGCTTTACCAACTGCTTTAGCTGCATCGACGTTACCAGTGTTCTTAACTTGCTCACGGATCGCTTTTTCTACAGTAGAAGCAGCTGCGATAACCTCAGAGCCGTTTGCCGAGATAACTTGAGCGTAAACATGGCGAGGAGTACGATGTACTACCAGGCGAGTTGCACCAAGTTCTGCAATCTTACGACGTGCACGTGTAGCACGACGGATGCGAGATGCTTTCTTATCCATAGTGATACCTTACTTCTTCTTAGCTTCTTTAGTACGCACATTTTCATCTGCGTAACGAACACCTTTGCCTTTATAAGGCTCAGGAGCACGGTAAGAACGAATGTCAGCCGCAACTTGACCTACTACTTGCTTATCGCAACCAGTAATAACGATCTCAGTTTGGCTAGGGCACTCAGCTTTAATACCTTCAGGTAGAGCGTGCTCTACTGGGTGAGAAAAACCAAGAGTTAGACCTACAGCGTTGCCTTTCATAGCAGCACGGTAACCAACACCCTTAAGAGTTAGCTTCTTAGTGAAGCCCTCAGTAACACCCACAACCATGTTATTAACTAGAGCGCGAGCTGTACCAGCTTGTGCCCATGCGTTAGTAACACCTTCTTTCGGACCGAAAGTTAGGTTGTTTTCTTCCTGTGCAATAACTACGGCGCTGTTAAGAACGCGAGTAAGCTCACCTTTGCTACCTTTTACAGTAACTTCTTGGCCGTTTAGTTTCACCTCTACGCCAGCTGGAATAGCGACAGGTGCTTTAGCAACACGAGACATAATCTACTCCTTAAGCTACGTAACAGATGATTTCACCGCCAAGACCTGCTTTACGAGCAGCACGGTCAGACATCAGACCCTTGGAAGTAGAAACAACTGCAATACCAAGACCACCCATCACTGTAGGTAAAGAGTCTTTATTTTTATAAACTCTTAGACCAGGACGTGATACGCGCTTGATTTGCTCGATTACAGGTTTAGCTTGGAAGTACTTAAGAGTAACTTCTAGCTCAGGTTTTGCTTCGCTGTCAACAGCGAAGTCTACGATGTAACCTTCAGCTTTAAGTAATGCAGCAATTGCAACTTTAAGCTTTGAAGAAGGCATTTTTACAGCAACTTTATTTGCTGCCTGACCGTTACGAACGCGGGTCAGCATATCCGAAATCGGATCTTGCATGCTCATAAGATTTACTCCAAATGATTAAGTGGCAATTACCAGCTAGCCTTACGAAGACCCGGAATCTCGCCTTTCATGCAAGCTTCGCGAACCTTAATACGGCTTAGACCGAATTTACGTAGGTAACCGTGTGGACGACCAGTTTGGTTGCAACGGTTGCGCTGACGTGATGCACTTGAATCACGTGGAAGAGATTGCAGTTTAAGAACCGCATTCCAACGATCTTCTTCAGATGCGTTTACATCGCTAATGATAACTTTTAGCGCAGAACGCTTTTCAGCGAACTTAACTACTAGTTTTGCACGTTTAGCTTCACGTGCTTTCATTGATTGTTTAGCCATAACAGTAACCCTACCCTTACTTACGGAATGGGAAGTTAAAGGCAGCCAGCAGAGCTCGGCCTTCCTCATCGGATCCCGCAGATGTCGTGATAGTAATATCAAGACCGCGGACACGATCGACTTTATCGTAGTCGATTTCCGGAAAGATGATTTGCTCGCGAACGCCCATGCTGTAGTTACCGCGTCCGTCAAAAGACTTAGCGCTAACACCACGGAAATCACGTACACGTGGAAGTGCGATAGAGATTAAACGCTCTAAAAATTCCCACATGCGCTCACCACGCAAGGTTACTTTACAACCAATTGGGTAGCCTTCACGAATTTTGAAACCAGCTACAGATTTACGCGCTTTCGTGATAAGAGGCTTTTGACCAGAGATCGTTGCCATATCAGATGCTGCGTTTTCTAGCAGTTTCTTATCGTTGATTGCTTCACCAACGCCCATGTTTAGGGTGATTTTCTCAATCCTAGGGACTTGCATGACGCTTGTGTAGCTGAACTCTTTGGTAAGCTCAGCGACTACAGACGACTTGTAGTAATCATGCAGTTTCGCCATAGTAGAACTCCAAATTACTTCTAATTAGTTAGAAACAGTTTCGCCGTTAGATTTAAAGAAACGAACTTTCTTGCCATCTTCGATACGGAAACCGATACGGTCTGCTTTACCAGTAGCCGCGTTAAAGACTGCAACGTTAGAAGCATCAATAGCTGCTTCTTGTTCAACGATGCCACCTTGTTGACCTAGAGCCGGTACCGGCTTTTGGTGTTTTTTAACAAGATTGATGCCTTCAACAACAACTTTACCAGTTGTCAGAACCTTAGTTACTTTACCTTTCTTGCCTTTATCTTTACCAGCAAGAATGATTACTTCGTCATTACGACGGATTTTAGCTGCCATGTTGCCGCTCCTTACAGAACTTCAGGTGCAAGTGATACAATCTTCATGAATTTCGCGTTACGAAGTTCACGAGTCACAGGACCAAAGATACGTGTGCCGACTGGTTGCTCAGTAGTGTCATTTAACAATACACAAGCATTACTGTCGAAGCGAATGACAGAACCGTCTGGGCGACGAACGCCTTTACGGGTGCGCACTACTACCGCCTTCAGAACATCACCTTTCTTTACTTTACCGCGAGGAATCGCTTCCTTCACTGTAACCTTGATGACGTCACCGATATGTGCATAACGGCGGTGAGAGCCACCCAGAACCTTAATACACATTACCTTGCGCGCGCCAGAGTTATCTGCTGCGTCAAGTGTACTTTGCATCTGGATCATTGTTAGTGCTCCGCTAAATATTAAAACTAGACCCTCTCGGGTCGGGCTGCCTCTTTAAAAGGGACGCGAATTGTACCACCCTTTTTTTAAATTGGGTAGACAAAAAACAAGCGGCTCCAAAAAATTATTTGGAGCCGCTTATAAGTTATAGAATTACAAAGATTAAATCTTCGCTTTTTCTAGAACTTTAACCAATGTCCAAGACTTAGTCTTAGACAGAGGACGACACTCAGCGATTTCAACTTTGTCGCCTAGGCCACAAGTGTTGTCTTCGTCGTGTGCGTGTACTTTAGTCGTGCGTTTGATGAACTTACCGTAAATTGGGTGTTTTACAGTACGCTCAATAGCAACAACGATAGACTTGTCCATCTTGTCACTTACTACACGGCCTTGCTGGATGCGGTTAGTTTCGCTCATTATGCGCCTGCCTTTTCAGTCAAAACAGTTTTCACACGTGCGATGTCACGGCGTACAGCTTTTAGAGTATGAGTTTGCTGTAGTTGACCAGTTGCAGCTTGCATGCGCAAGTTGAACTGTTCACGTAGCAAATTCAATAGCTCAGCGTTAAGCTCTTCAACGTTCTTTTCGCGTAGATCTTGTGCTTTCATCACATCACCTGCTTAGTTACAAAAGTAGTTTTAACAGGCAGTTTACGTGCCGCTAGGCGGAACGCTTCACGTGCCAACTCTTCAGGTACGCCATTCATCTCGTACATAACTTTGCCTGGTTGGATTTGAGCAACCCAGTACGCAACTGAACCTTTACCTTTACCTTGACGAACTTCAAGAGGCTTTTCAGTAATAGGTTTGTCTGGGAACACACGGATCCAGATTTGACCTTGACGCTTAATGTGACGTGTCATAGCACGACGTGCCGCTTCGATTTGACGTGCAGTCAGGCGACCACGGCCAACAGCTTTAAGACCGAATTCGCCGAAGCTTACTTCAGTACCTTTAGCTAGACCACGGTTACGACCAGTCATAACCTTGCGGAACTTAGTACGTTTTGGTTGTAGCATCGTTCGACTCCTTACTTACGGCCTTTACGCTGCTTCTTAGGCTTATCGCCTTTTGGCTCTACTGCGTTAGCAGCTGGCATACCGCCTAGAATCTCACCTTTGAAGATCCAAACTTTAATGCCGATCACACCGTATTGAGTGTGAGCCGAAGAAGTTGCGTAATCAATGTCTGCACGTAGAGTGTGTAGAGGCACACGGCCTTCACGGTACCACTCTGAACGTGCGATTTCAGCACCGCCAAGACGGCCGCCTACTTGTACTTTGATGCCTTTAGCGCCTAGACGCATAGCATTTTGTACCGCACGCTTCATTGCACGACGGAACATAACACGACGCTCTAGTTGAGACGCGATGCTATCAGCTACAAGCTGACCATCTAGCTCAGGCTTACGTACTTCAGCGATGTTAATTTGCGCTGGTACACCTGCGATTTTAGCTACAGCTGCGCGTAGCTTCTCTACGTCTTCACCTTTCTTACCGATAACAACGCCAGGACGAGCTGTGTGAATAGTCACACGGATGCTCTTAGCTGGACGCTCGATAACGATACGAGATAATGATGCTTTTTGTAGTTCCTTGGTAAGGAACTGACGTACCTTGAAGTCGCCGTCTAGGTTGTCAGCGAATTCGTTGGTATTAGCAAACCATGTAGCATTCCAAGGCTTGACGATGCCAAGACGAATACCATTAGGATGTACTTTCTGACCCATTGCTTACTCTCCTAGTCTTTAGCGATCTGCTACAACAATAGTGATGTGGCTTGAACGCTTCAAGATACGATCCGCACGACCTTTAGCACGAGGCATAATACGCTTCATGATAGGGCCCTCATCTACGAAGATTTTAGCGACATTTAGATCGTCGATATCTGCACCTTCGTTATGTTCCGCGTTAGCGATAGCTGACTCAAGAACTTTCTTAACTAAAACAGCAGCTTTTTTGTTGCTGAAAGTTAGAATTTCTAGAGCCTGGTCTACCGACTTACCGCGAATTTGGTCTGCAACTAAGCGAGCTTTCTGTGGAGAAATACGAGCAAAGTTATGTTTAGCTAAAGCTTCCATCATCTACTCCTTATTTCTTCTTAGCTTTCTTATCTGCAGCATGACCGCGATAAGTACGAGTTGGTGCAAATTCGCCTAGTTTGTGACCGATCATTTCTTCGGTAACGAAAACTGGGACGTGCTGACGACCATTATGGACAGCGATGGTCAAACCAATCATTGTTGGGATGATCATTGAGCGACGGGACCAAGTCTTAATAGGCTTTTTGTCTCCGCTTTCCACCGCTTTCTCTACCTTCTTCAGCAAGTGTAGGTCAATAAAAGGACCTTTCTTGAGAGAACGTGGCATGGCGATTCCTCTTTATAAATTATTTAGTGCGACGACGTACGATGTACTTGTCAGTGCGCTTATTCTTACGAGTCTTGAAGCCCTTAGTAGGAACGCCCCAAGGAGATACTGGGTGACGACCACCAGATGTGCGGCCTTCACCACCACCATGTGGGTGATCCACCGGGTTCATTACTACACCACGTACGGTTGGACGTACGCCGCGCCAGCGTGAAGCACCAGCTTTACCAAGTTCACGTAGCATATGCTCAGAGTTACCAACTTCACCGATCGTTGCACGACCTTCAGAAAGAACTTTGCGCATTTCACCAGAACGTAGACGGATAGTTACGTATGCACCATCGCGAGCGATGATTTGAGCATAAGCACCAGCCGAACGAGCTAGTTGTGCACCTTTACCAGGCTTAAGTTCAACACAGTGTACAGTAGAACCTACTGGGATGTTGCGCATCGGCAGAGTGTTACCTGCTTTGATTGCAGCATCTACGCCAGATTGAATCTGGTCGCCTGCGTTAACACCTTTAGGTGCAATGATGTAACGACGCTCACCGTCTGCGTACAGAACTAGAGCGATGTTAGCACTACGGTTTGGATCGTATTCTAGACGCTCAACTTTCGCTGGGATGCCATCTTTAGTACGTTTGAAGTCAACCAAACGGTAATGGTGTTTATGACCACCACCGATGTGACGTACTGTAATACGACCGTTGTTGTTACGACCACCGTTCTTAGAGTTTTTCTCTAGAAGTGGTGCGTATGGCTTACCCTTGTGCAGGTCAGCGTTAACAACTTTAACGACGTGACGACGACCAGGGGAAGTCGGCTTACATTTAACAATAGCCATTTTTACTACTCCTGTTATTCCGCGCCGCCAACGAAGTCAAGATCTTGACCTTCTTTCAAAGTAACGTAGGCTTTCTTAACGTCTGAACGACGGCCTTCACGCATACCTTGACGTTTGGTCTTACCCTTTAATACAAGAGTATTTACAGACTTAACTTCAACTTCAAATAGCTTTTCTACAGCTGCTTTGATCTCTTTCTTAGTTGCATCTTTAGCTACTTTGAAAACGATAGTGTTCGCTTTCTCAGCTGCCATAGTTGCTTTTTCAGAGATGTGCGGAGCACGTAGAACTTTTAAGATACGCTCTTCAGTGATCATGCTAGCATCTCCTCAACTTGCTTAACTGCATCAGCAGTCATCAGAACCTTGTCGAAAGCGATTAGTGATACTGGATCAACACCAGCAACATCACGTGCATCTACTTTGTATAGGTTACGAGCAGCTAAGAATAGATTTTCATCTACTTCGCCAGTCACAATCAGAACGTCATTTAGCTCAAGCTCTTTAAGCTTAGCTACAAGTTCTTTTGTTTTTGGTGCTTCTACAGAGAAGTTATCAACAACGATTAGACGCTCTTGACGAATCAACTCAGAAAGAATGCTTTTCATAGCACCGCGGTACATTTTCTTGTTAACTTTTTGGCTGTGATCTTGTGGTTTCGCAGCAAAAGTAACACCACCTGTACGCCAGATTGGGCTACGAATTGTACCAGCACGTGCACGGCCAGTACCTTTTTGGCGCCATGGCTTAGCACCGCCGCCTGATACTTCAGAACGAGTCTTTTGAGCACGAGTACCTTGACGAGCACCTGCTGCATACGCAACAACTACTTGGTGTACTAGAGCTTCGTTAAAGTCACGTCCGAAAGTAGTCTCGGAAACAGTTAGTGCATCAGCACCTTTAACCATCAATTCCATTACTTACTCCTAGACGTTATGCTTTAACAGCAGGTTTTACGATCACGTTACCGCCTGTTGAGCCTGGTACTGCACCTTTAATAAGGAGTAGATTGCGCTCAGCGTCAACACGTACGATCTCTAGGTTTTGAGTCGTTACACGCTCAGCACCCATGTGACCTGCCATTTTCTTGCCTTTAAACACGCGGCCTGGAGTTTGACATTGGCCAATTGAACCCGGTGCGCGGTGAGACAAAGAGTTACCGTGAGTCATATCTTGAGTAGAGAAGTTCCAACGCTTGATAGCGCCTTGGAAGCCTTTACCTTTAGATGTACCAGTAACGTCTACTTTTTTAATTTCGTTGAAAAGTTCTACGTTTAGCTCAGCGCCAACTTCAAACTCTTCGCCGTTTTCTAAACGGAATTCCCAAAGACCGCGACCTGCTTCAACACCCGCTTTCGCGAAGTGACCAGCTTCAGGTTTAGTTACACGGTTAGCTTTCTTAGCACCAGTAGTTACTTGGATTGCTGCGTAGCCGTCTGTCTCAAGAGTTTTAACTTGAGAAATACGGTTCGCTTCAACCTCAACAACAGTTACTGGGATAGAAACGCCTTCTTCAGTAAATACGCGGGTCATACCCACTTTACGTCCGACTAGACCAATCATTATTCTTATCTCCCTTAACCTAGGCTGATTTGAACATCAACGCCAGCTGCAAGATCAAGACGCATTAGAGCATCAACAGTTTTATCTGTTGGCTCAACGATGTCGATCAAACGCTTGTGAGTACGAATTTCGTACTGATCACGTGCATCTTTGTTGACGTGTGGAGAGGTAAGAACAGTGAAACGCTCTTTACGAGTAGGAAGTGGAATAGGACCACGAACCTGTGCGCCAGTACGTTTTGCTGTTTCAACGATTTCCGCAGTTGAAGCATCGATTAGCTTGTAATCAAACGCTTTAAGGCGGATACGAATACGTTGGTTCTGCATGAGACAGAGCTCCAATTATTAAAAATTACACAAACAATATCGCCACCCAAACTCGAAAGAACGAGAGAATGCCGATTGATTTATGTGAAACCGTAGCATCCAAGATTAGGACGCATTGTCAGTTAACTTTTGAAGTAAACACAAGGTTTACTATTTTTATTAACCGCGAACATAAGCTGAGTATACATTACTAGGTAAGACCTACTCCTCAGTGCTCATTGGTTCACAAACCGGCGTTAGCCAGTGCGATGCATTATACAGATCACATTTTAGTATGCAAGTGGTGTTGGAAAAATAATCGGAATATATTTGTGCAGAGCATTCGAAGAAAAGTTGTGTGACAAAAGCAGAACGACAAGGAACGGGGATGATACTAAGGGAAAGCAAAAAGAAGTGGTGGGAACGTGGAAAAATAAAAGGGAAGCCGAAGCTTCCCTTTTCTTATGCAGTTCTTCTAATGAAGAGTGTGCAAAAATCTAAATGCTATTAAGCGAAGATTTTAGCTACAACACCAGCACCAACAGTACGGCCACCTTCGCGGATTGCGAAACGTAGACCTTCGTCCATTGCGATTGGAG
>NZ_JBFSPI010000046.1:0-38663 GCF_041464685.1 Vibrio sp. 10N.237.312.B06 | reverse complement strand
ACCGATGACCTCAACCTTGGCAAGGTTGCGCTCTACCAACTGAGCTAGTATCGCAAACTGAAAACGTCTTTCGCCGTTCAGGGCTGCGAATTATAAGAGCATTTTTTTGTGATGCAAGTCCTTAATGCAAAAATCAGCAAGTTTTTACTCAACTGCTGTAAAAGCACACATATTTGCAAAAAAAATAGCTCTTATGTCCCTGAAAAGTTAGATAAACGTGAACATTTGATCTGATTAGATGTTAATAATTGTTTTTCGATAGTACTGCAGCTCAGCAATAGACTCTCGAATATCGTCTAATGCAAGGTGGCTTCCCGACTTAGAAAAACCATCTAACACTTCAGGCTTCCAACGGCGAGTCAGCTCTTTCAGGGTGCTAACATCAACATAGCGGTAGTGGAAGTACTCTTCCAGCTCTGGCATGTGCTTGTATAAGAATCGGCGATCTTGACCAATGCTGTTGCCACAAATTGGTGACTTACCTTTTGGTACCCATTTTTCCAGAAATTCAATCGTTTGTTGAATGGCATCTTGTTCTGAAACTGTACTGTCTTGAATTCGTTTCACTAGGCCACTGCCGGTGTGAGTCGTTGTGCACCACTCGTCCATCTTGTCCAATTCACTCTGAGGTTGGTGAATAGCCAAAACAGGTCCTTCAGCCAGGATATTAAGCTCACTATCAGTAACGATAGTAGCAATTTCAATGATTTTATGAGTTTCAGGATCAAGTCCTGTCATCTCGAGATCAACCCAAATAAGGTTCTGATCGCTAAAGGACATAAGGCGTCGCCTATTTGTTTATGTATAAAAGAGGTACTATACCCAAATAACTATACTCAAACTAGCTTTAGAGCCATCGAAATCATATGGCAGTAGCAACATCCTGTTTGAGTTCCCAATCATCAAGTTAGATGTGTTAAGTGAAAAATTGTGGCTAAAAAAAAGAAGTTAACCAAAGGTCAGGTACGTCGCGTACGTAGCAACCAGAACAAGCGACTCAAGAAAGAAGATTCTATCCAATGGGACGAGAACATGCTTGGCGGAACAAAAAGCGGACTCGTGATTACGCGCTTTGGTCAACATGCCGATATCGAAGATCTTGAAACCAACGAAGTTCACCGTTGTAACTTACGCCGTAGTATTGAGACTTTAGTTTCTGGTGACCGAGTAACTTGGCGCGCAGGGCTTGAGTCAATGGCTGGCATCTCAGGTGTTGTCGAAGCCGTTGAGCCAAGAACGTCAATGCTAACTCGCCCTGACTACTATGACGGCCTCAAACCGGTTGCCGCAAACGTAGACCAAATGGTTATCGTTTCAGCTGTACTACCAGAGCTATCACTTAATATCATCGACCGCTACTTGATCGCCTCTGAAACGGTGAATATCGCCCCTTTAGTTGTACTCAATAAAGTCGACTTGCTGACAGAACAACAAATTAGCGAATACCGCGAAACACTGAAGATATACGAGAAAATCGGCTATAAAGTCATGTTCGTGAGTAAAGAGTCAGGTTACGGCATCAAAGAGTTGGAAGCTGAACTGAAAGATCGTATCAACATTTTCGTTGGTCAATCTGGCGTAGGTAAATCCAGCGTAGTGAATGCACTGATGCCAACATTGGACATTGAAGAAGGCGCAGTTTCTGAAAACTCAGGACTGGGTCAACACACCACCACAGCAGCGCGTTTGTATCACTTCCCTTCTGGTGGTGATCTTATCGATTCCCCAGGGGTACGTGAATTCGGCCTATGGCATTTAGAACCCGATGAAGTCACAGATGCTTTCATTGAATTCAAGCCATACCTAGGTGGCTGTAAGTTCCGCGATTGTAAACACAATGACGACCCAGGATGTCTTCTGCGTGAAGCCGTTGAAGACGGAAAAATTAGCCGCTTACGCTTTGCTAGCTACCACCGCATTATTGAAACAATGGCTGACAACAAAGATAACCGTCAGTACTCACGAAGCAAGAAAGCCGATCTCTAATCGCGTTTTTGTGAACAAATGTGTGCATTTACTGACAATTGGCGCGAACTTAAGTAACATCTCGCGCCCTAAACCGTCATCGACAGATTTAATTGAAAAACAATTAGCATTGGAAAATTAATACAATGGATAAGATTAAAGTTGGATTGCAGTACTGGATCCCACAACATGGCCTGACTCGTTTAGTTGGTAAACTGGCGTCTGCTAAAGCGGGTGGTTTAACGACAGCGATCATTAACTGGTTCATCAAGCAATACAAAGTGAACATGGATGAAGCTCTGCATAGCGATCCAAAACACTTTAAGACATTCAATGAATTCTTCGTACGTGAATTGAAAGAAGGCATGCGCCCTATCGTAGAAGGCGAGTCTGTGATTGTTCACCCTGCTGATGCACGTGTAAGTCAGTTTGGCCCAATTACTGATGGTCAACTGATTCAAGCTAAAAACCATAACTACTCAGCACGTGAGTTGCTTGGTGGTGATGCAGACCTAGCCGATGAGTTTAAAGACGGTGAATTCGCAACGCTTTACTTGTCGCCAAGTGATTATCACCGTGTGCACATGCCATGCGACGGCACACTGCGCCAGATGATCTACGTTCCAGGTGACCTTTTCTCAGTTAACCCGTTAACGGCAGAAAACGTTCCAAACCTATTCGCACGTAATGAGCGTGTAGTGTGTATCTTCGATACGGAATTTGGCCCAATGGCTCAAGTGCTGGTTGGTGCAACTATCGTAGGCAGCATCGAGCAAGTATGGGCGGGTACCATCACCCCACCTCGTGGTAACTCGGTTTACAAATGGGATTACCCTGCACAAGGTGACAAAGCTATCATCTTGAAGAAAGGCGAAGAGATGGGCCGCTTTAAGCTTGGTTCAACCGTTATCAACCTGTTCGCTAAAGATTCGATCAAGTTTGACGACACGATGAAAAATGGTGAGAAAACGGTTCTTGGTACACCTTTCGCGCACATTGCAGGCAAAGAAGCACAAGCAACTGATAATGCTGCTGCCGATTCTGCTGAGAACACAGACCAAGCGTAACTCTCAGAGTTAATTCATTAAGCTTTCAAGGCGCGTTACTTTTTCTATATCAGAGAAGAACGCGCCTTTTTCTTAACTCTACCAATTCGTTTCCTACTCAAGCTCTAACAACCCAAGCTTTCAAACCTCAATCCTCAACCCCTGCCCAGCCCAGCCACCTGCGGCTTCTCACTCTTGCCTCTAATTGCCCAGATAAAATATTGACCAAAAGCAAAACAACTGTCGAAACCTTAAACAACTTTTCGATTTTACAACCCGTCTCCAAGTACCAAAAATCCAGATAACTTACTCTATTTGAAGATATTTTATTCATGGGGTCTTTGTACATGCCTAAACTCAATATTGGCGTTCTGGTCAAGCTGTTGATTTGTTTTGCGATTCCCTTAGGCGTGTTATTCATGCCAATAGATTCCATACCTATCAATGACCTCACGCTGATTCAACACCGCTTGTTGGCGATATTCTTACTAGCAGCTCTACTGTGGGTGCTTGAACCCGTTCCGGTATTCGCCACGTCAATTCTGATCATTGCGCTTGAACTGGTGATGATTTCCGACAAGGGTTTACATCTATTTAGAAACCCACCAGCAGGACACGATCTCGGTGAATTAATCAAATATACCGACATCTTCGGTGCATTTTCGTCACCAATCATCATCCTTTTCATGGGTGGCTTTGCTCTTGCGATATCCGCATCCAAATACGAACTCGACAACAATTTAGCTCGCGTGCTGCTCAAACCATTTGGCACAGAACCGCGCTTTATTATGCTGGGTTTAATGCTTATCACCGCCGTGTTCTCAATGTTCATGTCAAATACCGCAACAACGGTAATGATGCTCGCATTGCTAGGTCCTATCGTAGCCTCTGCACCAAAAGGCGACATGGGGATTAAAGCGCTCGTGTTGTGTATTCCAATCGCCGCCAATACCGGTGGTATCGCGACACCCATAGGTACACCACCCAATGCGATCGCACTGCAATACCTAACTGGCGAGAACAGTATCGACTTTCTTAGCTGGATGATGATGGGCTTACCCTTTGTGATCATCCAACTGACCATCGCTTGGTTTCTTCTACAAAAACTCTTCCCTTCTAAAGAAAGAAACATGGTGCTCAAGCTTGATGGCCAATTTAGAAAAAGCTGGCGTGCGATTGTGGTTTACGTCACCTTCGCCGCCACTATCCTATTGTGGATGACCACCAAACTGCACGGCATGAACACTTATGTGGTGTCTATCATTCCACTGGCTGTCTTTACTCTCACCGGCATCATGGGCAAAGAAGAGCTTAAGCTGATTAACTGGGATGTATTGTGGCTAGTAGCAGGTGGTATTGCGATTGGCATAGGACTAGATAAAACAGGCTTAGCCGTGGCACTCGCACACGCGATTGATTATGAGTCGCTCTCACCAACGGCGGTAGTGCTAACGTTATCCATCGTATGTTGGTTAATGGCGAACTTCATGTCAAACACCGCAACGGCCAACTTACTGATGCCGATCGCCGCTGCGATTGGTGCATCAATGGAAAGCTTGGTTGCGATAGGAGGCCTGCAAGGACTACTGGTTGTGGTCGCTTTCTCTGCATCGCTAGGTATGATTTTACCCGTATCGACACCACCAAACTCGTTGGCCTACTCGACCGGGCTTATCGAAAGTAAAGACATGGCAAAGATGGGTATCATCTTAGGGATCGTCGGCTTGCTAATGGTCTACCTCGCACTGTTTATTATCACCTAGCACGTTAGCTTTTCACTACAACCCCCCAGATAGCAATCATGATTTCGCTATCTGGAGGGTTTATCAGTTTTTAATCGATAGATAATTGTGATTCTACTTCACGGTTTATTAAAAATAACGATAAGTCATTTTAAATTTTTGATTTTAAACACATTTACTAACATCAAGACAACGGCACTATACACGCATCAGAGACACACCAATTCACCATCAAGTACGTCACTGTAATTAGGTTTTTGTCTAATAGAGAGGAATAGACCTTGAGACATACTATTAAGTTTAAAATTCAGATCGCGATTGCGGTCATTATCGCCGTCGTGAGTGGCGCTCAAGCCTGGATATCAGTTAATCAGCTGACTCAAGAAACCGAGGTCGCGATTAACCAAGAAATGAAAAATGTCAGTGTTGGCACCACCAATTACATTGCCGATTGGCTCTCAATCCGCAGTGATATGATGCTTGCCAATGAATCGACTATTTCAAGTAGCAGCAACTCTGATCGCGAGTTATTGATCACCAAGCAAGCCGGACAATTCTTGTCTGTTTATGCAGGATTCAGCGATGGCACGATCGCCTATGGCGACAAAGGTGAAGATTGGCCAGCAGGCTATGACCCGCGCACTCGCCCTTGGTATAAAGATGCCAACGCAACATCAGATCTCATCATTACCGAACCTTATCAGGACTTTGACGGCAGCATTGTCATCAGCTTTGCTAAAGCATTCAGTGGCGATAGACAAGGTGTTCTCGCGGCCGATCTAACCGTAACTAGCATTATTGATACCGTGCTCAATGTAAAACTGGATAACGATGGCTTTGCGTTTTTAGTCGACGGCAATAACAACATTGTGGCCTACAGTGATGAAGAACTGAGTCAAAAACCACTGACCAGTTTGAATCCAGAACTCACAACCAACAAGGTGTCACAACTGCTCCAAGACCAAATGATCACCACTCTCACTTGGCCTGGTCAAGGCGATAAGCTGGTCTATATTGCCAACGTCCCGAACACCGATTGGTCGTTAGGTATTGTTATCGATAAAGAAATGGCGTTTTCTGCAGTATCCGATGCCATTCAATTCATCACGCTGACCTCTTTGGTTTTGTACATCATCATTTCAATTGCGAGCACAATGGTGATCAACCGCCTACTTTCTCCATTACAAACCTTGTCTGAAGCCTTAACTCAGCTCGCACAAGGCAGAGGTGACCTCACTCAGCGCATTGATATCACACGTATGGATGAGATTGGCAAACTTGCCGAGCTTGTGAACCAGTTCTTAAGCCAGATGCAAAGCATGTTGAAGGGCGTGATAGAACACAGCCACGATCTCAACAATCATGCAGAGAAAGCTAATCAACTGGCTACGCAATCTTCGATTCGAGTCGAGAATCAACAAAACGACATCAACCAAATTGCGACGGCGATTCATGAAATGTCCGCCACCGCAGCTGAAGTGGCCAGCCATGCCGAATTAACCGCCTCCGCTTCTCAGGCATCCGCTACCGCTTGTAACGAAGGCCAAGAGGTTATCCAACAAAACCGCGATGCGATTACAGGCCTTGCGACTCAGGTTGAAGATGCAGCCAATGTTATTCGTGAATTAGAGAGTAATGCTCAAAGCATCAACCAGATCCTATCCACCATTCAAGGCATTGCCGAACAGACCAACCTGTTGGCATTGAATGCCGCGATTGAAGCCGCTCGTGCGGGTGAACAAGGTCGTGGGTTTGCCGTTGTCGCCGATGAAGTCCGAGTGCTCAGCCAAAGAACGCATGGCTCAACGGAAGAGATCCGCGTGATGATTGATACACTGCAGAAAAATACCGAACATGCCGTTGAAAGCATGACCACTAGCACTCAGTTAGCAGAGAACAGTGTTGGCTTCGCAGAACAAGCTCATGGCAGCCTGACTAAGATCACTCAGGCAATCACTGAAATCAACGATATGGCGCTGCAAATAGCGAGTGCTGCGGAAGAGCAACGCGCGGTCAGCGAAGACATCAGCCGTAATACGCAAGGAATCAAGGATGCATCTGATGACCTTGCACAGCAAGCTGAAAGCAGTCGCAATAGCTCAAATGAAATGAGTAGCGCTGCCGAGTCGATGCGCCAGGACGTGGAGCGCTTTAAGGTATAGTGCGACTCAAGCAAAGCAAGTGAACCACACCACCGAGCGACAGCTGACATAAACTAATAACTGAAACAAAGTAGTTCTTTCATAAGAATCACTTTGTTCTCAGTTCGGTTTGATGCATATTGATGAGCTAATTTATCCCAGACACAAGGATGTTATTCAGATGGGATTTGAATGGTTAGCTCTAGCTGCCGCTTTTCTTTGGGCCATTGCGAGCCTAATGTCAGTAAAGCCTGCCCAACACTTAGGTTCTTTCGCCTATAGCCGTTGGAGAATGGGTTGTACCGCGATCATCTTATCGAGCATGGCTTGGTTTACCGGAGGTTGGTCAACTGTCGAAGCCAATCTAATCACGCCGATGATGCTATCTGGCCTGATTGGTATATTCATTGGTGATACCGCCCTATTTGCCTGTTTGAACCGAATGGGACCGCGCCAAGCGGGTTTACTGTTCTCTTGTCACGCCGTGTTCTCGGCGATTCTTGGTTACTTCCTGTTTAGTGAAAGCATGACTTCTGTTGAGCTGATTGGCTCGGCTTTGGTGTTTAGTGGTGTATTAACTGCGATATTCTTTGGTCGTCGAGGACAAGCCAACAACCAGCTTGAAACCATCAAGGGCACCGTGTGGATTGGTGTCGCACTGGGAATCACCGCAGCGATCTGCCAAGCATTGGGCGGCATCATTGCCAAACCCGTGATGCAAACCAGTATCGACCCTGTTGCCGCTTCTGCCATTCGAATGATCACCGCTTTTGTTGCTCACTCCGCATTTCGTTTAACAGGCGCCAAACTTTCACGCGCACTTAACCCGATGAATAAGCAGATATTCGCGATTACCGCGGTTAATGGTTTTCTAGCGATGGCAGTAGGAATGACGTTGATTTTGTATGCGTTGCAGGAAGGCAATGTCGGTATGGTCGCTCTGTTATCTTCAACCACACCAATCATGTTGTTACCGATACTCTGGCTATACACCAAGCAAAGACCGAACGTCTACGCTTGGATAGGTGCCATTGTTGCCGTAGTGGGTACTGGTATTTTGGTCAGTTAGCCAAACGGTAAGTAGGACTAACTGAATAGAGAGCTAAGAGCGCGGGAACGGGAAAGCCGTCACATCATCGATATGGTCGTAGCCCAGCGCCAGCATGATCAGACGGTCGATACCCAAAGCAACACCCGCACAATCTGGTAAGCCCGCTTTTAATGCCTCAATCAAGTGATGATCAATCGGTTGAGGTGATAAGCCCATCTCAATACGTTTGGTATTATCATCTTCAAAGCGCTTAAGTTGTTCTTGCGGTTTATCTAACTCGTGGAAGCCGTTTGCTAACTCAATTCCTTTGAAATACACCTCAAAGCGATCGGCGACTCGTGAATCGTTTGGATTGATCTTAGCTAACGCTGCTTGCGATGCTGGGAAGTCATACACAAACGCAGGCACCTGCTGGCCTATTTTCGCCTCGACCCCAATACTGAAAAGAAGCTGCAATAACGTATCGCGATCTTGCTCGGGGTCAGCTATGTCGCTGAGCCCTAGTTTCGCAGCCGCTTGCTTTAGCGTATCCATCGAATCTTCCAGCGGACAAACACCTAACACATCAATAAAGGCTTGTTGGTAAGTCATTCGCTGCGCTGAGCCTGATTTAAGTACCTGCTGTAACAGCAGATCCATCTCATCCATCAGATCATGATGATCAAAACCAACGCGATACCACTCCAACATAGTGAACTCAGGGTTGTGATAACGGCCATTTTCTTCATTACGAAAAGATTTACAAATTTGGTAAATACAACCGCTTCCGGCAGCCAACAAGCGTTTCATATGAAACTCTGGGCTAGTCATAAAGAATAGTGGCTGGCCGTGCGCATAACCTGGCCCTACGAATTCAGTTTTGAAGGTATGTAAATGCACATCCGTCACCGTGGCGTGGCTCATCGCAGGCGTATCCACTTCCATCACGTTTCGCTCAACAAAGAACTGACGAATTTGATTAAGGATATCAGCACGTTGCTTTAACTGCTTAATGGTTGCGGCCGGTTGCCATGTAGAGTGCATTATTGAGTCCCATATTACTGAATTCTAGACGACGAAAATTACCACCTTTCATCGCTTTTGTAAGCTTCTATCTTTCTATTCTTGAAAGCGAAATGTTGTTTTAATGAAGCCAGAAAATTACGTTCTACAATACAATTATCAATACAGATTTTACATCCACATTGATAACAAAAATCATACTCAACAAGCCATTAACACAAGCCATTAACACAAGCCATTAACACAAGCCCTGTGGGCTAATCGTTATCAACAATTCATTGCCGTGATTGCAGTCACATAACCTATAAATTCTATGCCTCCATATGCACTACCGACCTAAAAACCCAAATGCATCAACTTTTCGAATACCTTCCTCTCTTACACTGAACCTACCACTTAAGGCTTAGGGGTAATAAACGGTTGATGCCGTTTACGTACTATTAATTAGTAAGTAACGCCAATTAGTAAGTACTACCAATAAGCTTTTTATAATAACAAGCGGAATACTCCGCATCACACTGGAGAATAACTGTGAAGACAATTACCACAGATATCGCAGTCATCGGCGCAGGCGGCGCTGGTCTTCGTACAGCAATTGCAGCAGCTGAAGCTAATCCTGAATTGGAAGTTGCACTGATTTCTAAAGTTTACCCAATGCGTTCGCACACGGTGGCAGCAGAAGGCGGTTCAGCAGCGGTAATTAAAGACGAAGATAGCCTAGATAACCACTTCAACGATACTGTTGGCGGTGGCGACTGGCTATGTGAACAGGATGTTGTTGAATACTTTGTTGAAAACTCGACTCGCGAAATGATCCAAATGGAACAATGGGGCTGCCCATGGAGTCGTAAAGAAAACGGTGAAGTAAACGTACGCCGATTCGGCGGTATGAAGGTAGAAAGAACGTGGTTCGCAGCGGATAAAACCGGCTTCCACATGCTTCATACTCTGTTCCAGACTTCGATGAAGTACGACACCATCAAACGATTTGATGAGTACTTTGTGGTGGATTTGCTCGTTGAAGATGGCGAAGTACAAGGCCTAATCGCGATTCACATGTCTGAAGGTGAGCTTGTTACCATCAAAGCAAAATCTGTTGTTCTAGCAACCGGTGGCGCAGGTCGTGTTTACCACTGTAATACCAACGGCGGCATCGTAACTGGCGACGGTATGGCAATGGCTTATCGCCACGGTGTACCACTGCGTGATATGGAGTTCGTTCAATACCACCCAACAGGCCTACCGGGCACTGGCATCTTGATGACCGAAGGTTGTCGTGGTGAAGGCGGTATCATCGTCAACAAGAACGGCTACCGTTACCTGCAAGATTACGGCATGGGCCCTGAAACTCCAGTGGGCGAGCCGAAAAACAAATACATGGAACTGGGTCCTCGAGACAAAGTTTCTCAAGCATTCTGGCACGAGCAGCAGAAAGGCAACACCATCAAGCACCCGCTTGGTGATGTCGTACACCTTGACCTTCGCCACCTTGGTGAAGAGTACCTGCAAGAGCGTCTTCCGTTTATCTGTGAGCTTGCAAAAGCGTACGTAAACGTAGACCCAGCAAAAGAGCCAATCCCAATTCGCCCAACCGTTCACTACACCATGGGTGGTATTGAAACCAACGGTACCTGTGAAACTCGCATTAAAGGGCTATTCGCTGTTGGTGAGTGTGCTTCAGTTGGCCTACATGGCGCAAACCGCCTAGGGTCTAACTCTCTTGCTGAATTCGTAGTATTCGGCCGCGTAGCTGGTGAACAAGCCGTGAAACGTGCCGCTGAATTCAAAGGCTGGAACGAAGAGTCTATTGCTAAGCAAGTGAAAGCGGTTGAAGCTCGCATCGCTGGCATCTTGGCTCAAGAAGGCGATGAGAACTGGGCTGATATCCGTACTGAAATGGGTCACACCATGGAAGCGGGTTGTGGTATCTACCGTCAAGAAGACTTGATGCAAGAAACCATCGACAAAATCACTGAACTGAAAGCTCGCTACAAGAAGATCAGCATTAAAGACAAAGGCAAAGTGTTCAACACTGACCTACTTTACGCTATCGAAGTGGGTTACGGCCTTGAAGTTGCCGAAGCGATGGTTCACTCAGCGATCCTTCGTAAAGAGTCTCGCGGAGCACACCAACGTCTAGACGACAACTACACAGAACGTGATGACGTAAACTTCCTGAAACATTCTCTATCTTTCTACAACGAAGATGCAGCACCAACTATCGACTACAGCGGCGTTAAGATTACTAAATCTCAACCTAAAGCTCGTCTATACGGTGAAGCAGCCGAGAAAGCCGCTGCTGCTGAAAAAGCGGCAGAAGAGAATGCGAAGAAGAGCGAAGAGGAGCAAGCATAATGTCAGCGAATCGAATCCAAAAAATTGAAATCCTGCGTTATGACCCTGAGCACGATGCAGAACCTCACTTTCAAACCTTTGAAGTTCCATTTGATGAAACCATGTCGGTACTTGATGCGATTGGTTACATCAAAGATAACCTAGATAAAGACCTGTCTTACCGTTGGTCTTGTCGTATGGCGATTTGTGGTTCTTGCGGCATCATGGTTGATGGCGTGCCAAAACTGGCATGTAAGAGCTTCTTACGTGACTACCCGAACGGCTTCAAGATCGAGCCTTTAGCTAACTTCCCAATCGAGAAAGATTTGATCGTCGACATGACGCCGTTTATCGAGCGCCTTGAAGCAATCAAACCTTACATCATTGGTAACGACCGTAAGCCAGAAGACGGCACTAACATCCAAACTCCAGAGCAAATGGCGAAGTACAAACAGTTCGCTGGCTGCATCAACTGTGGTTTGTGTTACGCAGCGTGTCCTCAGTTTGGTCTAAATCCTGAGTTCATCGGCCCTGCAGCACTTGCTCTTGCTCACCGCTACAACCTAGATAGCCGTGACAATGGTAAAGCTGAGCGCATGAAGCTTATCAATGGCGACAACGGCGCTTGGGGCTGTACGTTTGTAGGTTACTGTTCTGACGTTTGTCCGAAGAAAGTAGATCCAGCAGCAGCTGTAAACCAAGGCAAAGTTGAGTCTTCAATGGACTTCGTTATCTCGATGTTCAAGCCTGATGGATCGCAAGTAAAAACAGCAGAGGAGGCATAATATGAGCAATCGTAAGCCTTATGTTCGTGAGATGAAGAGAACGTGGTGGAGCAACCATCCGTTCTACCGCTTCTACATGCTACGTGAAGCGACTGTACTGCCTTTGATTCTATTCACTCTGTTCCTAACCTTCGGTTTAGGTTCGCTAGTGAAAGGTCCTGAAGCGTGGGAAGGTTGGTTGAGCTTTATGGCTAACCCTATCGTTGTTGGTATCAACATCGTGGCACTGCTTGGCAGCTTACTGCACGCTCAGACCTTCTTCAGCATGATGCCTCAAGTAATGCCAATCCGTCTTAAAGGCAAATTGGTAGATAAAAGAATCATCGTACTGACCCAGTGGGCTGCGGTGGCATTTATTTCTTTAATCGTTCTGATGGTGGTGTAAGGAGCTTCGTTATGAACACAAATTACAATGTTAACCACAATCCGAAACGCTCTGATGAACCAATCTGGTGGGGGCTATTCGGCGCTGGCGGTACTTGGTTCGCGATGATTACACCAATCACGATTCTAGTGCTGGGTATCTTGGTGCCAATGGGCATTATCGATGCGGATGCAATGAGCTACGAGCGTGTCTCTGAGTTTGCCACCAGCATTATCGGTGCGCTATTCATCATCGGTACGCTAGCACTGCCAATGTGGCATGCAATGCACCGTCTTCACCACGGCATGCACGACCTTAAGTTCCACGTCGGCGTTGCAGGTAAAGTGGGTTGCTACTTCGTTGCAGGCCTAATCAGCGCACTATCTGTTATCTTCATCTTTATGATCTAACAGTTAAGAGCAGATGCGGGATTCGAGTAATCGAGTATCGAAGTGCTTAAGAGCGAAAAGACTAAAAGCAGAACAGGATTATCTTGTTCTGCTTTTTTGTTGTGTGTCGGATAACACACATCTAGCTCACTCGCTCTTGCTCTTCCTGCTTTTCGTATCCCGTATCTCACTTACTCTAATCCGCCCTTACCGCTCTTCGTATCCCGCATCTCGTTTACTCGAATCTGCTTTTCCTGATCGCCAGATACAAAAAAGGCCGCTCATAAGCGACCTTTCTTATTTCACTGAGCCACCTTAAACAAGATGGACACAATCAAATTACTTCACACGACCAACGTATTCGCCAGTACGAGTATCAACTTTAACAACTTCACCGATAGCGATGAATAAAGGAACACGAACTACCGCGCCTGTTGCTAGAGTTGCAGGTTTACCACCCGTACCCTGTGTATCGCCTTTCAGGCCAGGATCGGTTTCAGTTACTTCGATCTCAACAAAGTTTGGCGGAGTAACAGTGATAGGGTTATCATTCCACAACGTTAGAGTACAAACGTCATTTTCAACTAACCATTTTGCTGAATCAGCGACTGCTTTTACGTCTGCTGCGATTTGCTCAAATGTTTCGTTGTTCATGAAGTGGTAGAATTCGCCATCGTTGTATAGGTAGCCTAGTTCAACGTCAACAACATCTGCAAGCTCGAAGCTTTCGCCTGACTTGAATGTTTTCTCTAACACTTTGCCTGACAGCAGTTTACGAAGTTTTACACGGTTAAACGCTTGGCCTTTACCTGGCTTAACGTATTCATTGTCGATAATTGCGCAAGGCTCGTTATCTAACATGAATTTTAAACCGCCTTTGAATTCATTGGTGCTTACTGACGCCATGATTTTCTCTTCCACATCTTTGAGTTAATTTCAATGCCGCATATCATAACCCGAAAAGTCGAATCTGTTGAGCAAAACTGGCTCAAACAACTATCGAATGCGATCTCTGACCCGACAAAACTGCTTGAAGCATTGGAAATAGACCCAACACCGTGGCAAAAAGGATTCGCAGCACGTGAGCTGTTTTCACTTCGAGTTCCTCTTAGCTTTGTGGAGCGAATGGAAAAAGGCAACCCACACGACCCATTACTGCGTCAGGTATTACCTTTAACCGAAGAGTTCGAAGTACACCAAGGCTATTCTGCTGACCCCTTAGAAGAGCAAGAAAACGCGATTCCGGGACTACTACACAAATACAAAAGCCGCGCGCTAATGATCGTGAAAGGTGGCTGCGCGATTAACTGTCGTTACTGCTTCCGTCGTCATTTCCCTTATCAAGATAACAAAGGATCGAAGTCTGTTTGGCAGACCAGCCTCGATTATGTGGCTCAACATCCCGAGATCAACGAGGTGATCTTATCTGGCGGCGACCCTCTGATGGCAAAGGACAGCGAACTAGATTGGCTGATCAATGCCATCGAACAAATTCCGCATGTGACAACCGTTCGTATCCATAGCCGTTTACCGGTTGTAATCCCTGCACGCGTGACGGATGAACTATGCCAAACATTGGCTAATACTCGTCTCAACGTGGTGATGGTCAGCCATATTAATCATGCCAATGAAATCAACTTAGAACTCAAACAAGCCTTCCATAAATTGAAACTAAGTGGTGCAACTCTGCTCAATCAAGGTGTGATGCTAAAAGGCGTGAATGACAGCGCTAACTCATTGAAAGAATTGAGTGATAAGCTATTCGACGCCGGTGTTTTACCTTACTACATGCATGTACTTGATAAAGTTCAGGGCGCTGCTCATTTCTATATCTCCGATGAAGAAGCGAAACATCACTTTAAGGGATTAATATCTGAGGTTTCTGGCTATCTAGTACCTAAGTTAACCCGTGAAATTGGCGGACGCAGCAGCAAGACGCCACTCGATCTGCATATTGAATAGCGAGCGAGCTTCAAAAAGCGACTAAGCTTATCTGTAACGATAACACGTTGCTAAATGCACCTTCACGACAAAAATTTTTTGTTCGATCGTCCGGTCTATTATTAGCATACTCGGCTCTATTCTAAATTCTTAGGAGGGGTGATATGTCACAATTTATAGAACAAGCTCTCAACCTTGCCCCCTTTAGCTGGGCAGGACTCGCAGCATGCATGTTGTGTGGTTCTTTGATCGGAATCGAAAGGCAAACACGCGGTAAACCCGTCGGAATACGGACATCGATCCTTATCATTAGCGGTACTTACTTCTTCCTCACCATGGCGATTAGCCTATCCCCCAACACACTCGATCAAGCTCGTGTACTTGGTCAGATAATTACGGGGGTTGGATTCCTTGGTGCTGGGGTAATGATGACATTGGATGGAAAGATTCATGGCGTCACCTCAGCCGCGATTATCTGGGTACTCGCTGCATTAGGTATGATGATCGCACTTGGCCACCTTTCACAGTCGGTTATTATCACGCTAATGGCGCTAGTGATTCTGCTTGGTGTCGACAAAGTAGAAAACAGCTTCCAGAGCTTACGCCGTGGTGTTCATCAGAAGTGGATGAGAAAAGTCCGCGTGAAGAAGTAACACCTCGTCGGAAGACATTTGGCCTTAGCTGCATTTTGTTCTTAGCTACTGTTTCATCTTAAGGGTCTTTTTCCTTAAATAAAAAAGAGCCTAGCAAACGACTAGGCTCTAAACTGCAGTTCACAGATTAATGTACGTGAATAGACACTTGATTCTTACCTGCGGCCTTCGCCTTATAAAGCTGCTCATCTGATGAACGAATACTCTGGTTTTCCCACAAGTGTCCAATGCTGTCGAACTTGTACAGAGAGTAAAGCGCCGCTCCCCCAGAGACTGAGATATTAATCTTGTCACCAGTCGCGCATCGATAACTTTGTAAACTAATGTCATTTTGAATTCGTTCAAAGATCGATGAAAGTAATTCGGATGATTCGCCCGCAATCGCGACAACAAACTCTTCACCACCAAATCTCGCCACGATATCTTTCTGTCTAACGCTGTTCAGCATTAACTGAGCAACATGGCAAATCACCTCATCCCCCACCTTATGACCATACTGGTCATTCACCACTTTGAAATCATCGATATCAAATACGCCAACACCAATAATTGGCTCCTCATTTTGGTTCAGCAACCGAGCTTCAAACCACGCCGATTATATAAACCAGTCAATGGGTCGAGCATCGCTAAATTCTTCAATCGCTTGTGCTCTTGCTTGGTATAAAACCGCCACAACCATAGTGCTGAGATGAAGTACAAAGCCAACAAAATCAGTAATTGAACCCGCTCCAGTTCCAGCAAATGTAAGAAGTGCTCACTCTTTCCTTCTTCAATAGTCAGGTATAACTCAGTATTGACTCCATCGACATACAAAGGCCGTGAATAGGTAAAGTCCAACAGTCCATATTTGTTTACTCCTCTTGCACTCGTCACCCTGTATCCATGAACGGGATTCGAGACGAGATTAGAGACGTAACCATCAACACCAAGTACTCCTTTAAACTCACCATCAACATAGATACCTTTGGTTAAGGTCACTACCTTCTTCCCTGTTAGGTAGTCATCGTATTGGCCGGTATACACCACTTGATCTTGACCCTGAGCTAAGCCAAAACGAATCGTATTCACCCAATAAGGGCGACTATTGACGACTGAATCAAAGGTGTCACCTTTAATATAACGGGCGAAATCGGAAGGCGACGATATAATAAATTTATCTTTGGAGATAAAGTAAATCGCAGAGATGGTATCAATGGTATTCGCAAAGTAAGCCATGGTGGGGGCGATAAACATGCGCCTACCTGCTTCTAAATGAAGCTCCGACTTTAGATCGCACATCTCACTTGGGCCAGAGAACATAAAATCAAATCGAGGGGCAGCTTGCTCTTCACTAATGAAGTAACACGTATCACCTTCGACCTTTTGCTCATGTGAGAATACGTAGGTATCCCCATGCAGCGGATAAAGTGCGGTAATATTATATTCAAGCGCATTAATAATCTGTGTAAGCTCCGCTAAAGAGCGTGTCACACCTTGGTTTTCAATTCCATACTGCTTTTCTGACTCTTCCGCTGAATCAACAAGTAACAAGCTAAAAACCACTAAAAAGCTGGCGGTCAGACTTAAGAAAGCCTTTTTAAAATCGACGGTATGGGGATTAATCAAAGCATGTAAGTCATCATTGAAAATTTAGCGCACATTGTACTCACAAGTGAGAACATCGCAACAAAAGTATAAAACAACATGCTTACAGTAACGTTTAAGGAGTGAGATAGCAGATGTAAAATAACGCCTAAACATAGCTGTAAAGGCGTTGATACGTTCAATTATTGATAGCTTTAAGCCTTGGTAAGAATGTAGATCTCCAACATTTGAACCTGCGTGGCTACACAGTCTTACTTAGCGAAGTTCACAATAGGAAAACACGGGAAGAAACCATTGTCAGCACAGTTGATCAGGCCAATCTGTACACCTTCAATTTTATTGGTTTTGTTGAAGATACCAACCTGAACCGTCGACACCTCTGAAAGGTTCGCAGCGCCTACATCCACCATAGTGTTACCTTCGGAGTAGTTTACGAAACTCACGTTCGCGCCTTTTACATCATTAGTAATGTTAACAGCACCCAGGTTAACACCTGTTGTTTTACCTGTGTTCCAGTTAAAGAAACCTAGTGAAGCACCTGTCATTTCTTGGTTTACTTTTGATGCACCAAAAATACCAAGGTTCACACCTGTTGTGGTTTGCGTCTCAGACATACCAACAACCGCAAGGTCGACACCTTTAAGGTCATTGACTTGCCCGTGAAGCAGAGCCAGACGTACACCGCCAACCGCATCTGAATCCGGAGCGTTGAAACCATTGATCGTTGAAAACATAACAGGCGAAGAAGCAAATGCTGCCGGTGCAATTACCGCTGCAGATACAGCAAGTACTGAAAGTAATTTTTTCATTGGGGAGTCTCCACTGACTTATTGTTGACTTGATTAATCTATATTCAATCAAGTATTTATTGTCCTTCACTCAACAGCTATCCATGTTAAATCAATGTCATAACTGTACCATTGAATATAAGACCCAAAATCATAAAGAGCAATATTGAGCAGAGGATATCATGAGAGGCAAGAGTAACCATCGGCAGTCAGGCTTCTATAAGTAGACGATAAAGATTCCCTCTCACGCTCGTGCCTCGCTGTCGGAGTGACGATTTCAAAGCATAAAAAAACGGAGACCGAAGTCTCCGTTTTCTAAAGCTTATGTATGACTTTCTCTGTTACGAGAAAGGGGGAATTACATCATGCCGCCCAGGATTAGCTAAGCCTTTGTTTAAATAGAAAATTAAAACAAGACACAACAACTGTACCCCTCATTATACCCTAGAGTCTCTATAGACAGGTGCTAAACAACTAAAGTAATTTAATTCTAAGCTTAGTTATGCACATAAGATCAACACTCTCTCTTAATCACAACTTTAAACTCATTTTTATCTCTATTATCAATAAATTCAATATTGGGCCAATTTTTTATCGCCCTTTGAACACCGCTGCCAATACCACGATATGGAAGCACATATCTCGCAAATGAAGCAATGATTGGATTTCGACTGTTAGAATTACCATTAACAATATTATCAATAGTGAGGTTATTTGGTAGATGCCCAGGACTAATGATTTCTATACGATCTAAAAACACAAATAATTTCACTGGAGCTTTGGTGAAGTAGTCCCTATGGATCAATGCATTAGCAATTAACTCTTCAAACACAATTTTAGGTATTTCAGGTTCCCCTACAGAATTAAAACCTTGCCCAGCTTGCACATGACGGATATTGGTAAGTATAAAACTCATACATTCTTGATAAGTAACACCTAATTTGCCATGAATATCTCTACTATCATTGTACTCTTCGTCTGTGATATCCGTACCAGGGAAAGCGACTGCTTTTACAATGAATGCTGGTAATTTGAATTGAGGCTGCCGCGCCAACAACAACGTACCACATAGATTTAAATTATCTTCTTGCATCAAGTTCATCGACCCTAGCAGCTCGCTATGACTTCTTGATTGAGAAGACAAATCTTCACCAACAACATTTTGGAAAAAGTCTGAAAAATAGTCCATATCGATATCATCAATAGATGTGTTTTGAACTTTAAGTTCATCTGCATGGACGAGTGTTGCAGCTTGAAACATTCGTTGCATCTCTTCAATGGCTGTCACCGCTCGTTTATCGGAACCATTTTTCACCCAAATACGCCCATCGTTATCCGCACATGGACGAATACCCTTATCTATAGAAACAACGATTACCATACCATCAGGGTGCTCAACATTTTCTGTTATAAGGTTTATCGCAGGTTTAACATTATTTGTTGCCGCATCAGCTATTAGACGATTACTACTTTCCAAATCATCTACAGTTAGTCCATTTACGCTCTGATCATCAGCAACACCAACAATTAACTTACCGCCTTCTGTGTTACTAAATGCAATCAATTCTTTAGCTATATCTTTGGCTCGAGATACTCGTTCTTTGAATTGATGCTTACTGTCTTCGCCTCGAGCAATCAACCCTATAAGTTCTATGACTTCCATACTTCATACACCTGCTTACGTTTATCAAAGGCTTCTTGACCACCTTCCATTATTGACACAATCTGTTGCTGAACTTGTTTATTATCAATACTACCTGAAAATAGTTCTGTCTTTTGATCGTCATAACGACAGCAAACAACTTGCTCTGCATCCCCAAGTACCGGAATATTTGCATTATGAGTAGCAAAAATAAATTGCGTAGATGGCTTAAGTTTTGTGAGCATCTTAATTACATCGTCATATATTGTTTGGTTATCTAAATCATCTTCTGGTTGATCAATTATCACTACATCGTTATCTTGCTGACTTAGTACAAAAAGCATTAATGCAGAAGCTCTTTGACCAAGTGAATGCTGCTTTAAAGCTTTACCATGATATTCAATCACATATTGATTAGGGACTTGCCAAGTTAAGAGCTCTTCAATATTCTTTTGAAAGTATTCATTAAACACTTCGTAATTTGAGACCATCTTTCTTACATCATCCCATGCATTTCTCATTGAACAAAAATCACCGAACTTTTCGATAAGCCCCTGAAGAGTCGTACCACGTATACCACTCCCCCTATAAGCATCCTGCATCATATTTAACGTAGACGTTGAATTCGATTTATAGCTCGCCAATATTTTAAGTGGTGAGTCTTGTTGGTTAACACGAGCAATGCACTTTTCTATCTGATTGAACTCTTCGGTTCTTAATTGCTCAAGTTTACACAACTCATCTGTTAGATCACCTTTAAGCTGTTGATGCTTACTATCACTTAACTCCAATGCTTTTAACACCTTCCCCGCTTGATCAATCTGCGTTTTTATTTTTCTAAAATCTTCAATTTTTAGAGATTGGATTCCCTTTTCCCTAAGTTCGGCAGATAACTTACGCTCTATTTCTGCAAAAGCTTCTTTATTAGAATTTTTAGCCAACTTAAAGCTTTGAAGTTTACTCTCTAAAGGCTCGATGAGCGTTGCTGACCCTGAAGCTATTTTATCCATTAATTTAAGTTGTTCTAAAATAGGCTGATACAGCTTACGGTACTCTTCAAAAAACGGGTTATTCTCTTTTGATTCATAACTGCTTAAAAGTAGTAGTATACTTTTTTGCTCTTCAATGAAATCTTGAAGTTCCATATAGAATTTTTTTGCATTACTTGTCGCATCCACAAGTTTACGTTCATCTCGATCAAACTCTATTTGCTTCTGAAGCTTTTCTTCAATACCGTTATCTTGGTAAATTTTTAAACTGAACTCTGCGTCCTGTTTTTTCTGAAACCATTCTTGCTTTGCTTGCTTATCTGTCGAGAGCTTCTTGATTTGTTTGATCACATCAATGACAGCTTGTTTCTTTGCCAAAATTTGCTGACGAATTGGTTCCAGTGAGTCACCTACCAATTTCTCAATCAAGTCTTTTTCAAACCCTTCGCCACTGCTCGATAAATCTTTTTGGCCAAAATAAATAGGGTTGTACAACACTGTTTCACGTATTGACACCCCAGGCTGCACAACACCGTTTACCATAACGTCTGGTGCTTTATTGTTAATTCTTTTAATTTGATAAGCTTGACCATGCCGATCTCTAGCATTGATACAAATAGCTCCACCGTTATTTAATAAATGATGAACTAAATCATTTTTATAATCCTTATCCATCGACTTAACACCTAACGGGATGTTTAGTGCATACCTAATAGCTTCTAGAACCGATGACTTACCGCTACCACGGATGCCAATTAACGTATTTAATTCAGAAGAAAAGGATACCGTTTGGCCACCAAGCGAGCCTTCCCCTTCAAAGTGAATACTATCAATATGTGAATGAGCAACTTCGACTACCTGACTATTTACTCTGTACCTATGATTGATTAAAGCAAACTTAACCGCATCAAACGAAAAGTCCCCAACTTTCAAGTAGCTTATTTTTCCCTTACCAATTTGCTCAATACTCTTAGGGTCACTGCCTTCAACTTCTGCCACAAAATAGCCATTCATAACAGAAATTAGCTTATCTTTCTTATCACGAGTGGCGACTTTTTGAAAACCAAGAACACGCTTTCTAAATGCCTCACTAGCAAAAAGATCACCTATTGGTCCGGGCTTTAACGCCCCCCACAAACCATTATCTGCTTCTACATGGGCGAAAACTAAAAAATAGTCTCTTTCAAACTTGTCGAGTTCCCGAACTGTTTCTTTTAAGTCATGATTAGACCTAGCATTCTCTTGCTCAAAATTAGCTTGCCCTGCAAAGGTGACGTTTAGAAAGCTCTGAATATAGTTTTCATTTTCTTTATTGATGACCCATTCATCGGAAAAAATCACTAAAGTATGAACTCCGGCTTGCCCATCCTTGACCGATAACTCGACCCCAGGAAGTAAACCTACCCCCTTCTTGCGCGCTTTTTTACGCATTTGCTTAAATTCATCGAGTTCAAATTTATTGTGGTTACTAATTACACCAAGGCCTATACCCGCTTTTTCGAGCCCAGCAACATAACTATTGATATAATCATTCTCACTCCCCGAATACTTAAATTCTTTATCCGCACGGGTGTGCAAGTGAAAGTCAGCTCGAATCCACTCACTGCCATGACTAAATCGCGAATGTACATTGCTCATTAATAATGCTCCTCAATATAACTATACGTCTTGGCGAACAACTCTTTGCCTTTACTTAAAGCAAACTGCGCCAATTTCAGTAGCAACGCCTTCTGAATATCTCTTGACCCACTGTTCGTGGTTTGCCAGCTTTATAAAGCGTTTGGCTTTTACAATCTTCTCTACCTGCTCAACTACATCACCAATTAGCTTTGCCGTGCTCTCAAGTCACGTTTGCCAAGAACAGTTTAATTACTATTTACTCTTTTCTATCCAAGCTTCTAAATATTTTCGTTTAAAACGCCATGGGCCACCAATCTTGAAGCCCGGAAGCCTTCCTTCACTGGCGAGGCGATATGCAGTTTTATAGACACCTTCAGATAAGTAGCCACACCTTTAATTATTAGTGTTTGATCAACCATCGGGTTGTACTCTCACTAAAATCTTTTCAATACTGAGCAGAGAGAATACGGGAGAATTGAAGAATCAACAATGCTCAAAACCAAACTTTCAGCACTCCGGTTTCATATATGATTGTTTTTATTTTAGTCGAAATTACTCACCATTCAGCATCATGCCCCTCAGCCCCTGCCATCCACTCGAATCCAAATTTTTTCAAATATATTTCATCACTATGCATAACCTCATGAGTCGAAAAGGAGCCGATTATGCATAGGGATATCTTACCCACAACTTCATTCAACAGGACTGCTTTGCCTATATCTCAGGCTCTTCTGGATACATTAAACAACGTTCTAAACAAACACACAGGACTCGTAGATGATCATCACATCATCCATTTCAGCAATAAGCACTACTCCGCTGAACATGGAGGCTATCACCCTGTTGAGATTGCACTAGCGAAAGACGTTAACAACATCTATTCAATCCTTTGCATCACAGATTTTAGCTTCAATGGATACCCTTACCCGACACTTGAGCGAGATATTGAGTTCGATTTCACTCATTCCACGGTCTTCACTCGATACTCCGGTTTAAAGAGTATCAGCGCACCCAACACCCACAAGCTATACACACTTTGGGAATCCAAGTTTATTGCTAACTTAGCCAAGGGAGCCTACAACCCAATCGAACTGCGTGGCCCCTAATACATGAACGCTATTGATAACCACCACTTTACCGATCCCCCTGTTTCTAGCTATCACCATGATTTTACTATATTACTCTTTCACAGGAGCCCCCCTTTATGTCCTATGACATTGTCTATGAACAACTGGCACTGCGTATACCAAAAGAAGACGTTGTTCAGCAAGCCTGTACCTTCTTCAGAGAACGCCTCAACCACACAGACACCCAAAGCACCAACGAACTCAAACAAGCTCTGTATGAACGTTATAGGCTTAGGTTGCGTGAAGACGATCTACTCATGCTCCACATGCTCATTGGCTCTAGTAATCTCTTTGACACGGAGACAAACAAACGAGCACGTAGCTGGCAGTTCTGTGGTGTAAACACCTTCAACCAACTACTCGTGAAATACGGTTGTGACTGGTCAGCAGCCGCTGAATCAGGTGAAGTCAAACTCAATGGCCGCGATACCAAAGCAGAAGATTGGATACGAGCATTACGTAACACTTTGAACCTCGCTAAAGACTATGGAGTGATGCCGTATTGCCACACCCTAGAGGTATGGCTTAAAGCGCCATTAGATAAATCCAAACAAACCCAACTAGGTGAGTTAAAAACGCAGCTAAGTGATTTAGATGTAACTTGGAAAGAACGGCAACGATTTGATGACGATGGTTTTGATGTCGCAATCAAACCCAAATCTGCTTTTGAGATGTGGCTATTTCAGCAGCTCATCAATAGCTACCAAGGCAAGTGCTGGATAAATAGCTCAGAGCCGCCCTATCACGCTGTAAATAAACACTCCATCTAATACTCTTAGCCCCGTTAACACCACAGCTTAACAATCCAAAAACACGTTTACCCACCACTCTAGAGGCCACCTTGTTATCAAGGTGGTCTTTTTTATTTATTCGTAGAAAGGAACCCACTATGCAAACAACACAACAAGATAGCCCAAACAGCTCACCCATAGACCAACATGATTCTTTACTCACATCAGAGGCAAAAAAAATTAAACCGATCACGGTACTTGTCCAATGGTCTGAGTCTCGCGAGTTCACTGAAGAGACACTCTATGACTTTAATGAATTCGAAAAGAAAGCTCTGGAGGTTGCTAAACGCAATCCATTAGGCGGGTACGATAAGACAAAAGTAACCGTGACCTTCGATAATGAACATCAGCACGAATGTCGCTTAGATTTAGGGTGTGGTGGTAATGACCAAGGCTTTGCTGAGCATTGCTTAAGCATGGCTCGTTATTACCGCCAGCATAAAGGGGATGTCGATAAACCTTGGCTTTATGACAAACACCACCAGCAGTTAATCGAACTCATTAACACTTATGAGTTGGACCACTCATTCGTAGACCTAGGGCGTATGCAGGTTAAACAGGTCGAGGAGCAAGCCAAAGCCGAAGAAGCTGCAAAAGAAGAAGCCAAACAACAGAAGCGGGAAAGAGCGTGGCGTAAACACCAGCAAGCGGAGGAGGCGTTTCAAGAAACCTTAGAAGTACCACAATGGGCAAAGGGCGTGATTGTTGCCACACTCACGGACTATGACGCTGAAATCAGTGAACCGTATGCAGGAGAGTTTCACACCAAAACGCTAAAGACCATCATTCTCGCTTGGTCGAAACACTCTCGAAACCTATTCCCTGAGCTGCGCAAAGCTTGTCTGAATCACTCTGAAACGGCTTTCCTTAACGATCCAGAGAAAAGCGTTGAACACCGTGAACGCTTTGCCATGGGAGAAGGCTATTACCCAACCGATACCAAATACATTCGTCATGGATGGCAAGTCAAAAAGCGAAACTTTTACAGAGAGGACAATAAAGCACGTTACGTACCCTTAGGCGATATCGCGATAGGCGAATAAAAGAAGAGAGAGGCGAGCGGATCGCCTCTCTCTCTGGGTGGTCTTATTTTTTTCTGTTATCAACGACAGAATCGCTGGTGATCACAAGGATAGTTTTAGTTGTAGTAACTCACAATTGGACAGAAGCATGTTAGTGTAAGGACTCTAGCGTGCTTTACTAGGATTAGAAAAAGTATCTTGAAGTCTTAAACGCTTGTATGGGAAATCAAATATGGCCTTTTCGTATAATTGTAAAACCCTTTGATTTAGACTCATATATGCCTAAGTCTAACCAATCAATCTCCCATCTCAACTTAACCTTGGATTTAAGTTTATCTCGATGATTGAAGAACATTTGTTCTACAAATTCTCTACTTTGAAGCTGACTGTCACACTGCAATATTGCATTCCAATATTCACTGGCGATCTGATGAATATGTATAGGATGACCAGACATGGTCGTATACAGATCTTTATGAATTTCAGACCACAACTCTAATGTGCTATGCATCCGATTTTGTTCAGGGTTATCCCCATCAAAAATACCGTGAGTAAAGACCCCTATAATATGGAATTCACTGCGAGTGATCTTCACCAGCAACAGAAAGTTACCCTTGTTGGATTTACCTGACTTCAAATGTAGGTGGTGAAAGCCTTTAGTATTTAATAGTCGGTCTTTACATAACCACCTATCATCTTGACGAAGAATTTCAGCGTTGGGTGAAAACCCACGACTTAGGACTTCATTTGACAGATGATCATTAAGATCTTCGCCAATTTCAGCTTTATTAATGATTTTTTGAACATCGTTTCTATGTTCAACCCAGAGTGGTTGTACGGTTAAAGCCACATCGAAAATCACTGTTCTTGGCCTCGGTGGAATCAACCTTGAAGCCCAATGTAAATAGTGGAATAAAACTGAAACTAGTGTCTGTTCCAGTAAGTAACCTTTGGATTCTTTAGTGTTAGGGACACAAGGGATTCTATTTACTAGTAGCTGCTTAAAAGCTATCAGAGACTTTGATTCTTCCACACATACCTCTATGACATAACGCCGCGTTGCAAATCACTCTTGATGCTTTGTTGACTCGATTCTAAATTGACATACCTTCAACATGAAGCTCTTTAGGGCATTCATTTACTGTATCAAACAATAAAGATGCTTGAACATAAGCCTTGAAACCAAAGGATATAACAGCGGTTTGGTCTACATGATTTAAAGATGCCTCTGAAAATGAGCGAATTAATTCGATATCAGATTTATATTGGGTGTACTCATTCAAATCAATAGTGAGCATCAGGTCAATACCTGTAGCTATAAATTGGCAGCTTACATAGGCTTCAGAGTCTGAAATCTTACTAACTTGATAAATCTCAGTGTCGTCGACCAAATCCCAATTGTCCGCTTGAATATCAAGTACAGGAGTAAGCTTGTCCCTAAATAAACTAGTGGATAGAAGCTCGCTAAGAGCATCATTATCAAGAGCTTTTAGATGTTCTAATGTCTCTTCCATCAAAAAGTCATCATATTCCGCACACAATTTACTACGGTCTACCAAATGTTCGTCTTTATCTACTTCTTGATTTACAAAATCAAATATATTCGTAAAGGGAATTATATTTGCTGAAACCCCTATATTTACAATGTCCTCTTGCAGTTTAGGGTGAAGTACAAGTTTCTTTTTTTCATATGTAAAAAAGTCGCTTTTGTTCGCCGTAATAAACGCAATATCACCATCAACATTCTCTTTTTCAAGGTATTGAAGAAATGACAGCCAAATCAGCGCATCTCGATAGCCTTTTTCTTGCCCAGAAAATGGCTTTATTGAATGTAGTGCCCTATAAACTAATTCTTTGTGCGGTACATCATCATAATCAATTCTATCTATGTACTCGACACGACCTTCCAAACAGTTAAATAAACTATATTCTGAAATGTTTAGTTGAGACTCACTAAATCCAATATTGGAAGAACTTCGTTTTTGAACATCTTTCAAGTGACGCTTTGCCTCATTAAGAGACTCAATCAATTCTCTATTTCGAATATTTTCAACTTCTTGAACAACAAGTTCAGAAAGATACAGCTCTTCAGATTCATTATTCAAATATCGAAAGAGAAGTTTGAAGCTTGGGTTGCTTGCAAACCAATTGTTGTAAAAAACATTTGTATCTAAAAACACTTTCATTCATTTACCTAAATTTAAACAATTACACATTAGAGCTAACGCTTACTAGACGACAAATTGTCGTCTTTCATCCTCCGATGATGCATTCATCTTCATATTAAATCAACTGACAATCAATACGTTATGCCCCATGAAGAGAAGCTAGACTGCAAGATATCGCATAGTAACGGGAATGATGAGTTATCAACTCAATCGAATAAGTTTTAGTAGGGTAAACGCACGCCCTCTGAATTGTGTAGAGTATTTAATCTAAGTTGTTTTGGGGCAAAAATCACTTAGAGTAACAACTCAATTAATTGTGATCACCAGCGACTCTCTCCTGCCCTCTCTCATTCTAACGCCATCAGATTCCCTCTCTAACCTACCTCTAAAGCTAACAAACCATACGCCCTCTTCAATAACACATCTTTCCTTATGATCTTCCATCGCTTCGCACCCTAACCCCAAAAATTTTCAGGCATATGTCATCAATGTGAATAACCATCATTGAATCCGACAGGAGCCCGTAATGACTACCCAAAATTCTGATTACAAAAAACAACAGCGCTATCAGGAGAATGAAATCCTAGAGCATGCCGCTGAGATACTCGCCACGCGCTATGTGCGTGGTGATGCCTTAATTAGTCCTAACGCCACTAAAGAGTATGTACGCTGCAAGCTAGGCAGCTATGAGCGTGAAGTATTTGCTTTACTGCTACTGGATAACCAAAACCGACTGATTGAGTTTAAAGAGCTCTTCCATGGCACCGTCGATGCCGCCAGTGTCTACCCAAGAGAAGTAGTAAAAGCGGTGTTAGAGGTCAATGCAGCTGCGGTGATTATGGCTCACAACCATCCTTCTGGTGACTCTACCCCCTCACAAGCGGATAGACGTATAACCGAAAGACTCAAGGATGCCTTAGCGCTGGTGGATGTGCGCGTATTGGATCATATCGTAACGGGCGAAACCTGCACCTCATTTGCTGAGCGAGGCTGGTTATGATTGAACAACACTATGGTGACATCAGTATCAATGATGCACTGCTCTCGTCACTAGAAAATCTTCTAGCAGATCATACAGTTCCTATGCATGCTGAAAGACTGGTACTGAACTGTCGTCAAATGAGTTACTACCGCCATCGCCAAGGACTGCACCCGATTGAGATACAACTCAAACGAGAGTCAATCTCAGAGCCTTGGCTTATCGTGTTTTTTGCGAGCTTTTCTTACCCAAATGACAACAGTACTAGCGTAGAGCCGGAGCTGTACTTTCACCTTGCTAATCGTTGGTTTTATCAACCCGATACAGGAACAACGGATTTATCTCATCCAGAAGTGCAAGAGGTGCTCTCTGCTTGGGTGAACGCATTAACTCGCCACCTAAACCGAAACGTCTTTGATAGCGTGCAACTTTCGCTAGTCAGCTCGTTTAACTAATCCCCTAACTACTTTCTGATTTACCCCTACACAAGGAGGACTGTCGATGTCCCAATTAGCCTTTACGTCATTACCCCTACCTGTTTCTAAGAAGCTGTATGCGTTGCTTAATGAGCGTTACTCGGCTCATTTACTTAACAATGAAACGCTCTCCACCAGCCGTCATGTGATCTTTAACTTTCGTGATAAAACTTACAGTGCTGATGCTGGTGGCTTTCATCCCGTCGAAATTTCAATCTCCCAATCTTCAACAGGAGAATGGTGTGTTGAGTACATCACTGACTTTGCTTATATGGGGAACTATTACCCTGAGCTTGAACGGAATTTGGATTTTGACTTTCGCGCTCGTCAATGTTTTGCAAGCTACCATGGCTGGTTTTCAATGAAAGATAACCGTGAGGCTATCGAGCTGTACCAATTGTGGGAGAGTAACTTTCTCGCTTACGTCGAGATGGAGGCATTCGACGATATTACCCTTACCCCGCAATAACTCATGACTTCTCTTCTTCTACAAACCATCAAGCTTATCTCTGCCCTCATCACGTTACTTTCTCTTTCCCCTTTCTTTGGTGCCATAGGAACCCTAACGACTTTAGGCTTTCTGGTGGTACTGCTGATTGGGTTACTGGTAGCCATCTCAGAGCTGAGAGATAAAAACAACCATCGATAATGTTAATCGACTCACGCTTTCGCTAAGCCGATTGATGGCGCTTTAACCGTTGGACATTATGTGTCGAACCCACCTCTATTCTCCCGACATTAAATGTCCGACTCCAACATGGAGCGCTATGTATTGAGAGAGTAGTCATGAGCAATAAAACCAGCATTGAAGGCTTATCTGCTTTGCTGCACACGCTGATGCTTATTCCTCAACATCGATGGATCACCGTTAGGGAGTTGCAGCAGCAGTTAGCCCTAATCGATATCCACCGTACCACGCGCAGTATCAAACGTTATCTCGATGACATCATTGTGGAGGTGTTTAACGTAGAGTGCGATTCGATGAGCATGCCCCATGTTTACCGAAAAACATCTGAGCAATTACTGAAGCTAAATAAGCAAGAAATGCTCTATTGGCAACTGACCAACAAATACTTACAGCCGCTTATTCCTGATGCACTGAATTATGGACAGGGTCGGTCCTCGGAGAGAGACAAACCCTTACGGGATAAGGCTTTAGCCATTTAAAAAGAACAACTTTGGCTAAGTAAAGTACACCTCAACCTACCTAATACGAGAAGCTGGAGTAACAAGCAGCAACAAGTCTTAGGGTTAGTCCATGAAGCATTACTTAACAACCGAATGCTAAAGGTCTCTAGCCAAGCTTTGCAGCAAGAGCAGACGCTCATAGAACCACTGGGACTCTCGGTTCAGTGCGACGCGCTCTTGCTGCTCTTTCGGTTATCCGACCAACATCCAATACACACAATTGCCTTACCACTCATCGATGAGGCCAGTGTATCGACATTTTCATTTACCTATCCCTCTGACTTCAATGTTGAGCAGTTCATGCTGGCTCACGAAGGAGCAGGCTACCCAGAATTTCACTCACCAATGAGGAGAGTAAACCCATGACCAAACTAAAACATCGACTAAACCAATCGGTTCGATACGCAGTCACGATAGCCCTGTTTATAGGAGCAACAGGATGCACAGAGCAGGAAGAATCTCCTGAAGCCGTTGCGGATATAGAAGTATCGATCTCCACCAACTCTCACTGGGGAAGCTTAGTCTTTGACCTACAAGCCATCACCAACAACACCGTCATCACCGACGTTGTGATTAACCGAGGTAATTGTCGTATTCCTGCTGGTACGGCCTCAGAGCTATCTAGAAACGTTTCATTGAAGTTCGGGGAAACCTACACGGGATACAGCAACAACTGCACCGTAGACAACGTGAAAGAAATTGAAGTGACATCAACGGCTGGCACCTTTGTTTACACCTTCTAAACCGAAAGCAAAACAACTCATCTATCTATCAACACCAATAAGGATCGAATATGAAAAAATCATACGTACTCGTCGCTATTGCATTGAGCTCATCTCTAAGCGTTTCATCAATGGCAAACGCTGCGCTCGGTGGAACACCAAACATATCTAAGGCGCATCTGGAGAAACACTGGAATGGAAAACAAGGCCCTCAATCCACTCTTGTCGCTGGAGCGCTTCTACATTGGACAGCCGATGCGTGTGGAAAGCTTAACGGTCAAACCTCCGATAAGAATAAGTGCTCATCTGAAGCTGAACAAACGTCTAACTAATCCCCAACTTTCTTTTTAAAATTATAGTGAGAATGACACAATGAAAAACATCACAACAAACACACTTGTTCTACTGGCTTCCCTAGCATCACCTTTTGTTTTGGCTCAAGGTGGTGGTTCGCTTGGAGGTAATCCATCGGTAGAACCGGGAGCGGTTAACGTCAGTGTAGGCAAATGCACTCAATACAAGCTGGATGTGAAAGCAGCCCTAAACGCAGGTAAACAGGCATCGTCGGTTGCGATACCTAAAGGCTGTGAAGCCATCAAAGAAAAATAGTGCCACCAGCAAAGGCTCAAAATGATAATGGGGAGCGAGATTGCTCCCCATTCTTTTTTTGCTTCTGGACATAGCTTCTTATCTAAATACCTCTCAACAATACTATTCCCATTAGCTGGCAATTTCACTTAATTCAAATAGCACTTAGTAATCATCTGATTAACATCATGTTTTTAGTGACCACCACTGATATACTTACGTTTAAATTTTCATCACGTAGTCAATAAATCATGCTTCGCTATTTAATTTTAATTCCTCTTTTTATTTTAAGTGCCTGTACGAGTGGTACTACCAATATCACAAATGAACAAACTCTAAACTCTGATGAAGCCTATGAAAAAGGATACATCGCGCTTAGCCAAAAGAAATATAAGGCTGCTTATGCAGAATGGCTACCCTTAGCTGAGAACGGAGATGCTCAAGCACAGTACTCTATAGGCTGGATGTATAGTAAAGGACTGGGTGTTGAAAAAAGTGTCGCGAAAGCTTTAGATTGGTACGTTAAGTCAGCAAACCAAGGTTTTGTAGACGCGCAATATAGTGCTGGGCGAATCTACCTTTATTCTCTTCAACAATACGAGGATGCATTTACGTATTTTAAGTTAGCAGCAGAAAATGACGAAAATAAAGCGCAGTTTTATTTGGGTTTAATGTACTACCGTGGCGATGGCATTAGCAAAGATCTAAAAAAATCAGCACATTGGTTCTTACAATCAGCAGAGAAAGGCAATAAAGATGCACAGTTTTACATTGGTCAAATGTATGAGCTAGGTGAAGGTGTCCTACAAAATGACAAATACTCTCTACATTGGTTTAACTTAGCCTCAAAGAATGGACAGCAAGACGCACAGTATAAGCTTGCTGTTATTTACTACCTGGGGAAAATTGTGCCTAAAAATGATGTTACAAGCTATATGTGGTTAAACATCAGTCAATACAACGGAAAAGATATTCAAAATATGAAAGGAATAATATTTGATGACTTAAGCCAAGCTGATATTGATGAAGCTCAATTCAGATCAATAGAATGTGTCGAATCCCTGTATGAACACTGCAATTGGTAATTTTTGGTACGCAATCAGAACTATGCTGTAATGGTTTATACTCGCGGCTGTTTCCATAGCTCGAAAATAAAAACATTCCCTTCGTTAATATCCGAGGCTACGGTGATGAGAATGAGAATTTAAATTTTTACTTAGTTATAGCACGCACACTAGGAATGAGTGTTCGATAGGCAAAGTGTGAGCTTTTACTCTCAGTTACGTTTCCGTTGTATTTTTCTCACCCTATATTTTCACTAAATGTTTGAACTTCCCATATCATAACGCTCGACTCAACTGACGCCTAAAGAAAGGTCCTTCACCTACCGAGCGCACTATTTTTCTCAAGATCAACACACGCAATCTGTAACAGAGAAAAGTATCACCAACTTGCCCTACATAATCACCAAGCACACGACCAATGACTACTGCTGCAACACAAACTCGTGGGCCAATCGCAGCAAGAAGAGCAGCATCAAAAAACGTCTCATCATGGGATACAATTGCGGAACCGTTCCAAGTTCGAACCATATCCCTACTCACAAGAAGACTATCCCATTCTTTGGCTAATTTAACCTGCTGAAAGATATCAAGAGGTACTGGAATGACGGTAGTAAGTTCTTCGGCTGAACAGGCACCAACGATTGGCATGGTGTCTTTGCTCAACTTACCTGTCGTTACATCGGCTAAAAATAAACGTTGTTCCGGTAGCACAGAGCACAGCGCTCGCAACATTAATTGCTCATCCACTGACTGGCCAACCCAAACGACATAATCGCCATCGCATTCGAGGTTCTGATAGCTCTGCAATATGGGCAGTCCTATATGGCCGGCTAACCATGGCCATAAGTCTGGATCATTAATAAGATCACATACCCCCCTAAACCAATTACTACGTAGAGCATCTCCCTGCTGCGTACCATAATTATTTAACGGACCGTAAGTCAACGGGTCACTCAGCTCTACTACCCGCTTCTTTTCATCTGGCGCAAGAAGATAATTCAAAATGCCAGCAGCTGCGCCTCCTGTAACAAAGTGAGTCACCTTACGAAGGGTCATGACTAAACTCACTTATCATATCAGCACATCGTCTCTCTATTCTCATCATCGATCCTTGTCTGCTACCAACTGCTAATCACTTATCGAGCTCCATAACCTTAGAATTCATAAGTTGGTTTACTCTATTGTTTCTATTCCCCGGTTAGACGAACAAATATACGTAGGAACGCAACATTTACCACGTTTTATCAAGGTCTTTTGCATAAAGCAGAATGGCTCGCTGGTAACTTTTGATTTTCTTACTCTCAGTGGTTGATAACAATAACTTAATTAGTAACGCCGTTGCTTCTTTGTGTCGTTCTAAGTTGTACAAACACATGGCATAGAACGGCTGTACTTCCAGTGAATCAGGGTATTCAGCAATGGTTCGCTCAAAATACTCTAACGCTTCAGTGTATTTACCCAAACTGCGATAAGTACTCGCCAACCCAAACAGAGCATCAAAACGTTCAGTTATGGAAAGATCCCCTTCCAATGCAAGATGATAATGTATAAGCGCTTGCTTCTCTTTGCCTTCATTATCATAAGACCAAGCCATGTATAAATTTGCTTTGGCTGCATATTGACTGTCATCCAATAGCGTACGCAGCAAAAGCCGAGACGCATGATAATTTCCGGCCTCTCTAAGATTGATGGCTTCGTGGATAATGGTTTTCATGTGCATCTCCTCTATAATTGACTAATAGAATGAAATTTATTTACACTCTGTGCTAACTCTCAAATCGTCCAACGATAAATTATCAATGATAAAATCTTAAACTAGATGAATAAATAGTAATAAAGGAATCCAATGTTTATAAGATTTATTGCCAGTATGGAGGAGGAAAAGCGACTCCAGCATACTCATGGTATCATTACCCAAGCACAAATGATGCTTGTCGACGGATTGATCCTTTACGAGTACCATCAGGTGCATATTAAAGAAATCTTCACTCAACTTAATGAATCACTACCATGTCCACCGTTCCACTCAAAGTCATGGCCAGACAATGCTATCTCTTGGTTTTTAGACTCAAGCGTCAAACATATATCACTCATGTATGAGCTAAAATATATATTAGAAGAATATGATACAAAGGTAGCGACATTACATTATTCAGACGTCGGCACCATTTTATACAGAGATGACTTTCAAGTGGTGGCTAAGTCTAGCCTCTTATGAAAAACAAAATAATATATTGATAATAAAATGAACCTTCTAAAAATATATACCCTCGCCAGTTAAAATGAGAACTGCAACCCAAGCTCATAGCTCACTTCCGCCTCATCACGCTCTGCATATTCTAAATTTGCAACTAAGCCAAACACTGAGCCGAATTGAAAGACGTTATTCCACTTAAACTCATCTCTTGCTAGATCTAAGAAATCATGTTGATAGGAAACTCCCATCAACCAATGATTAGCTATTTGTTTTCTAACCATCGCTTGACAGTATGTTCCACGCTCGGAATATGGTGAACTGTAATCACTATCAGCACGATAGTTTACTGCTCCACAGGATAAAGAGCTGGCCATTGCCCCTCCCAAACGCCCAATGAGTCCTCCGCCAGCTTGCCAACTATCTACCTCCGAACTAAATCGAGTGAGAAAGTCTGCTTTTCCTTCAACGAATACGTAGTCAAAAACTTGAGCACTGACATCTAAGTATAACCCTCCCATCGTCTTATTCTCTGTATTGTCATACTTATCGTTAAGGTAAGGTTTTAACGCTCCCGACTTAAAACTAGCTCCTTTATAACCAAATCCTATGTGAGAAAAATTATCAACAATCTCACTTGATGCAAAGCTTGAACACGAAACTAACAACATCAGAGGAACAACTTTAGTTATCATAATACGATATCCTGTGGCACTTTTTTGAAATGAAAATTTATTCTGCACATTGCATATTGACAGCAACATACGGAAATAAACTATAACAAATCAATATGTAACATCCGATAAATTTAAACGCAAACTATGCGTTGCGTTCACATTTCCATCGTTGTCTTAAAGCATGTTTAAATTCCAGTGCCAATCCTATCTAGGCTGTCATACCAATTCAAAACATGGCTAGTCAGCATTTCCCCTGTGAAAGCGTTACTCGTAGACAGCAGCCACTTCAACGTCCCATAGACGATATAGTCTGAATACATGGGCGCATCGCCCGATAAGTATCGTGTCTTAGCTAAATAAGATTCCAGTACTCTCATTTTTTTAAGTAAGTCGGCCTTTGCTAACTCTTGGCTGTTGCTTTGTACATTTTCTAAGCTGTCCTGAAAGTGTTTCTCTCTAGAGGAACGAAAGTAATCTTTATCGCGATCTTTAAGCTTGCAGTAAATGTCGAAGATGGCAATTTTGGCGATGTCCGAATGTAATGATGCTGCCCACTCATGGAAAAAAAGTGCCATTAAACGCCCTTTTTCACCGCCAAATAATGAAGGTGATTCAGGGTAGTGGGCCTCAAGATAATCAGCGATGTTAAACGAATCAGAGAGCACCGTTTCACCATCTTTGATGGCGGGGAGTGTAGAAAACTGCGCCTTAAACTGAGCCTGAATGTCGACAAAAGAAAGCTCAGTGGTATCAAACGCTATATTTTTGTGTATCAAGCACATTTTCGTTCGCCAACAATAAGGACTGAATTTTAAGCCATCGCCCCCACACAGTTCGTAAAAAGTGATCATAGGTGTCTTACTCCGAGAGTTGCTAAATAGGTGTAATGGTTGTGCTGGGCACAGTATGTTCAATCTTGGTCGCGGTTCTTAGTCGAGATTAAGTGGGTTCTTTAACTGCTAGAATACCTGCGGCTCCCAGCAGTAAAGCACCACTTCCTCTTGTCACAGCGGTAAGAGATAGTCGGCTCGCATCAACAATCCGTCTGGCCGAAAACGCATAAAACATCACTAAACTGAAATCAAGCAACGCCATGGTTGGGCACATCACTAATAGTTGAGGGAATACGGGTAAGTCGGGATTGATGAATTGCGGAAAAAAAGCCGAAAAGAATAGGATGGCTTTGGGATTGCCAGCCGCGACTAAAAAGCCAGAGTAAAACAACTTTTTGTTTGAGGCCTGTAAATCTGAGTTGTTGAGGTTTAAGTGCTCAACTTGTGCTGGTTTAGCGAGGAGCATTTTTAGTCCCATGTAAACCAACGTGATCACACCAAAAACTTTGATGACAGTAAATGCCACTACCGAATTGGCAAGGATGACACCTAAACCCAAGGCGACTAACACCATTTGAATAAAGTTAGCTGAGATGTCCCCAAGGGCGGTATATAGCACGCGTTTGTGCCCATATCTGAGAGCATGTGCAATACCTAAAAATATGCTAGGCCCTGGTGTCGCGGTAAGAATGAGCGATGCCGCGACAAAGCCGAGCCAAAGGTGAAAGTCCATTTTTTTTCCTTAATTATCCGTTAAACACTGCAAATCATATCGCTACAGATACACTACCATACCAGCGATTACTCCAACCACATATTGACCAGCGACATGACACCCATATTGTTGGTTTCGGTACCATACAAATTGTCTGCGCGAGTGACGGTAAAATGATTGCGCCACAGAGGACAATAATAATAGTTCTGGATAAGCCAATCCTCCGCTCGATACAGCTTGTGCAGAAGCTCCTCACTGTCGTTACTTTCCTGCATGAGCATATCAATAAAGGTTAATAGGCTTTGTTTTCCACGTTCAGGCAAACATAGGCTAAACACATTGCCGCAAAGTAGCCATTCGTAATACTGGAACGTCAGGTCGTCGCCAAATACGTAACAGTCGTAGGAGACATCAACAGCCACATCTTGAGACTGTCCTTGAAGGCATACCTGCCAAATAACCCCTTTTTGAGACAACGCATCAAGCAAAGGTTGCAACTCCCTCATATGACTGTCTATCACTTCAATTATCACCGGACGAGCTGGCAGTTTCATGTCGTGATTGAACAAGTGAAATCCCTTATCTTGATGGCAATCCATCACGCTGTTCGCTGCTCTTTTCTGGCTATCAAGTGTAAAGCGTCGACTATGATGAACAAGCCAAGCTCTTTCTTGAGCGGACAAGGCGTTTGCATGATGATGAAACTGCAAAACAGTACACCCACTGCGATCGACTTTTTGTGGCTGAGCGGGTTGAGATTCGCAATAGAGCAGTTCTGCCACGTGCATAGGCGTTTGAGGTTGGGCATCGCTACACCAAAACTCTACTCGTTCAATATGGCCACCAAAGCCAAAATAGTGGTTGTTGCGAACCAAACTCCAATATTGTTTTTCCAGACTTTCGACCCGATATGCTCCACACCCGATAGGTTTTGAAGCCTGATAATCAAAAATTGCACTGTGTGAGTCGGCTAACAAATGCAGGAAAACGGGGTCAAATTGACGCATAGAGAAAATGACCCACTGCTTATCTATGTCAATACCCTCTACATGACGAAATAGAATTTGATATGGATGCGGCGTCCTAAGGCGCATTTCTATATTTTTTTTGACAAGTTCCGGTGTCAGCACTTCTCCATTGTGCATCATTATATCATTGCGGATGCGGAGACGGATTTGCTTGTCACTGTAATGAAATTGGTGAGCGATATGAGGTACAATTTCGTTCTGAATAGGGTTATATCGAACTAAGGTATCGAAGACGCTTTCGATCAATAAAATAGAACGAGCGGACTGCGCCAAATGAGGGTGCCATTCAGGCAGCACGTAAGGAACTAAATACATTAAAGTATTCTGCTTTTTCAGTTCCTGTTGCGCATCCCCTAACCAGAGTGGTAAGTGATCTTGAAATAGGCGTACTTCGCCAAGTAGAGTGGCTAATCGAAATGCCTGATTCATTCTGCCAGACCGAGCCATTAGCTCTAACTGAGTCAGCAGTGAAGTCTCAAAACTTTTTAGTAGTGTCAGTTTCGAACGATGACCTCGCCCCTGACCTGAAGCCCAATGGATAAGCCCAAAGCTTTCAAAAGAAGCCATTAGCTTACTCACGTACCTCTCTGAGCAGGCCAGAATTTCAGCAAGGGAGACAATATCAACATCATAAGTTTCATTGCGAGAAAAATGTTTCTCGAGTTGCTTTAAACGCTGCAGATGACTCGTAGATAACAACTGAGAAGCTACCATGTCAACCTCAAAATCATGTTCATTAGATACAACGGATCCCTCTGAAATATGGCGACTTAACTTAAAGTTGTCCTCTTATAATGCCACGGGACGTGATTAATAAAGGTGGGTAATCTGACCGACTAGGAATCCCACCAAGAAAACTATCCCAGGCAAGATCGGACGGCTTTGGCTTTGGCTTTGGCTTTGGCTTTGTATTACCGTCATCGTTTGTTCTGGTTCCAGTAAGTAGTGTTTGGCGTTTAAAGTATAGAATGTGTAGTCTAATGGATTCATTGTTTTACTCACTAGGGCGTGTTGATCTTTGCTGTACATTTCGCGTTCAACAATACATCGGTAGC
>NZ_JBFSPI010000045.1:0-39435 GCF_041464685.1 Vibrio sp. 10N.237.312.B06 | reverse complement strand
TTAGTAAGACTCGCTACACTGTGCGATCTAAACACCTTAAATGATAGGTGTTGGCCTTGAGGCAGCTTTTTAAATGGCAATGAGTCTAAATCCCAGAACCATATTGCTCTCCATCGTCTTCATGGAGACCACATTCTCGTTTTAGACCATTGAAACGGGTTTCTTCTTCAGTCATACCCGGTTCCCATTTCTTAGTCGTATGAGTATCTCCAACAGAAAGGTACCCCTGCTCGCGAAGTGGGTGGTAACTGAGACCATGCTCTTCTAAGTAATAATGAACATCTTTATTTGTCCAATCAATTACTGGCAAGAACTTAAACACACCATTTTGGATAGATAAGATAGGCAAGTTTGCGCGCGATTGAGATTGCTCTCTTCGCAACCCTGAAAACCAAGTGCCAGCCTCTAGTTCATCCAGCGCTCTTCTCATCGGTTCAACTTTATTAAGCTTGTTGTACTTCTCTATCCCTTCTATACCTTGATCCCAAAGTTTGCCATATTGCGCTTCTTGCCAATTAGAGCTCTGTTGTGCGCGAAAGACTTGAAGGTTTAGAGTCAACTTCTGACTTAACTCATCTATAAAGCGATACGTTTCTGGGAATAGGTACCCGGTGTCTGTCAGAATAACTGGAATATCGGATTTAGCTTGAGTCACTAAGTGCAGCATCAATGCTGCTTGGATTCCGAAACTAGAAGACACCACATGTGTTCCTTCTAAGTTTTCTAGAGCCCACTTCACTCTTTCTAATGCGGTTAGCTGTTCTAACTCAGCATTAATTTGTCCAAGACGAAGTATCTGCTCCGTCTTAGTCAATGCGAGTAGCTCTGCTAACTTCAATTTTGAAGCGACAGAATTATGCATGCAGATCCCTCTTTGAAATGATCACCTCTTCGATGATGCCAGCTCTGATTGTAAAATCACCGAACCCTTCATTATCCGTTCGTTCCGTAGCCCAACGCCCCACCAGCGAATCAATCTCTTCTAAAATCTGAGCTGACGTGATGTTCTCTTTATACATCTTAGGAATACGAGTTCCGGCTTTGTTGCCACCTAAGTGCATGTTGTAACGCCCTGGAGCCTTGCCGACTAAACCAAGTTCAGCCAACATTGCACGACCACAGCCGTTTGGACAGCCTGTAATGCGAAGGATGATGTTATCTTCTTCTGGTAATCCGTGTTTCTTCAGAATGTCTTCAACATCCGTTACAAACTCAGGAAGAAAACGTTCGGCTTCTGCCATTGCTAACGGACATGTTGGGAATGCCACACACGCCATTGAGTTCTTGCGCTGTTCTGAAACGGCATCATCCATTAGACCGTATTGACGTGCCAGCTTTTCAATTTGTGCCTTTTGGCTCTTAGGTACACCTGCAACAATGAGATTTTGGTTCGCTGTCATGCGGAAATCACCTTTGTGGATCTTCGCTATTTCAGCAACACCTGTTTTCAGCGCTTTACCCGGAAAATCAAGTAAACGACCATTTTCGATGAATAACGCTAAGTGGTGCTTACCATCAATACCTTCCGCCCAACCGATACGGTCGCCACGGCCAGTAAACTCATAAGGACGACTTTCAGCAAACTCAACGCCTGCACGTTTTTCTACTTCTGCTTTGAATACATCAATACCAACACGGTCTAGTGTGTATTTGGTTTTAGCATTCTTACGGTTCGAACGGTTACCCCAGTCACGTTGTGTCGTCACAACAGCTGCCGCTACATCTAACGTTTTTTCTAATGGAACAAAACCAAAGTCGTCAGCTTTACGTGCATAAGTAGAAGTATCGCCGTGCGTCATTGCAAGACCACCGCCCACTAATACGTTAAAACCCACCAGCTTTCCGTCTTTAGCAATCGCGATAAAGTTAAGATCGTTAGCATGAACATCTACGTCATTTTGCGGAGGAATTACAACCGTCGTCTTGAACTTACGTGGTAAGTAGTTACTACCTAAGATAGGTTCTTCATCTGTTGTTGCGAGCTTTTCACCATCTAACCAGATCTCAGCATAAGCACGAGTTTTAGGTAATAGGTGTTCACTGATCTTTTTCGCCCACTCATAAGCTTCTTGGTGCAGCTCGGACTCAACCGGGTTTGTGGTACACAAAACATTTCGGTTTACGTCACCCGCAGTAGCGATTGAATCAATACCAATACTGTTTAGTGTTTGGTGCATTAACTTAATGTTCGGCTTCAACACACCATGGAACTGGAAAGTTTGACGAGTTGTAAGACGGATAGAACCATAAGAGGTGCTTTCATCTGCGAATTTATCAATCGCTAACCACTGCTTAGGAGTGATGATGCCGCCTGGCATACGCGCACGAAGCATTACGTTATGTAAAGGTTCTAGCTTTTGCTTAGTACGTTCATTACGAATATCACGGTCGTCTTGTTGGTACATACCGTGGAAGCGGATCAACTGAAAGTTATCAGCAGTAAAACCACCAGTGATACGGTCTTGAAGATCTTGTTCAATCGTGCCGCGAAGATTTTTACTTTCACGCTTCAGACGTTCATTGTCAGCCAAAGGTCCCAGTACTTGACCTAGCACTTCTTGCTCTATTACTTGCTTGCTCATTAGTACACATCCCTTTGGTAACGTTTCGCTTTGCGTAAATCATTAATATATTGTTCAGCTTGTTCGCGGCTCTGGTTGCCATGTTTTTCCGCTATCGTAACTAACGCTTCATGGACATCTTTTGCCATTCGAGTTGCATCGCCACATACATAGAGGTACGCGCCCTCTTGAAGCCACTGCCAAACCTGCTCTGCCTGCTCAATTAATCGGTCTTGAACATAAACCTTTTCTTTTTGATCACGACTAAACGCAACATCAAGCTTGGTTAATGCACCAGATTTTAGATACCTCTGCCATTCAACTTGATATAAGAAATCTTGAGTAAAGGTACGGTCACCAAAGAACAACCAGCTTTTACCTTCAGCGTCATTATTTTCACGCTCTTGAACAAAACTACGGAAAGGTGCGATACCTGTACCCGGGCCAACCATGATGATTGGTGTGTTGTCGTCTTGCGGCAGTTTGAAGTTATTGTTGTTCTCTACAAACACCTTAACTTCACCACCTTCTTCAAGGCGTTGAGCTAAGAAACTTGAAGCTCCACCCAGACGAGATTCATCGCCCTTTTGGTATTCAACAAGACCAACCGTCAAGTGAACTTCTTCATCTACTTCTGCTTGGCTTGACGCAATAGAGTAGAGACGTGGCGTCAGCTTACGCAGTAAACCAATCAATTCATCAGCCGATAGCTTAGTTTTCTTCTCAGCTAAAACATCGACAACTTGAGTATTACCCGCGTATTCACGAAGCTTGTCTTTATCTTCCACCAGCTTGATTAACTTCTTGCTGCCCGAAAGCTCAGCAAACTTAGTCACAAGCTGAGGGTTTGAAGAGGTAATCTCAAATTTGCTGACAAGTGCGCTATGCACAGACAAGTTGTCACCATCGACATCGACACTTTCGATACCAGACAACCCAACTTTAGAAAGAATCTGATTTGCGAGTTCTGAACTGTTTTCAAACCATACACCTAGCGCATCACCCGGTTGGTAAGTAATACCCGACTCATCAAGATCAATCTCGATATGACGAACATCTTTGCCCGAATCACGACCGGTGATCTTTTGGCTCGTTAATAGTGTCGCTGTGTATGGATTTTGTTTGGTGTATTGCGAATGACCGGCAGCCGCTTGACCGACGGGTAACTGAACTACATCGGCTTCAGTGCCTGTCGATAGCGTCTCTTTTACTTGCTCTAATGCTTTAGCGCGCCACTGCGTTGCTGGCTCTTCGTAATCAACATCACAATCAAGACGGTCGACAAACGATTTAGCACCAAGCTTAGTGAGGAAATTATCGAAGTCTTTAGCCGTTTGGCAGAAGAACTCATAGCTTGAGTCACCTAAACCGATCACACCGTATTGTAGGTTTGATAATTTTGGCGCTTTCTTCGATTGAAGGAATTCATGCAACTCAATAGCGTTATCAGGGGCTTCGCCCTCACCATTGGTTGAAGCTACAAAAATGACGTGTGTCTCTTTGGCTAAGTTCTTACCTTTATAATCACTTGCATCGAAAAGCTCGACAGCAATCCCTAAGGCTTTCGCTTCTGCCTCAAGCGATTCGGCGACACCTTTCGCATTACCGGTTTGGGATGCGAAGATAATGCTGAGCTTACCCGCAGGTTTTGCGGCTACTGCAGCGGCTGCTTGAGCGATTGGCGCGGCGGCACCCACAGGTTGAGTTTGGCTCACACCCCAAAGGTAACCACTGACCCATGCCAGTTGTTGAGAAGATAATTCAGAAACAGTTTGCTGAAGATGACCCAATTGTTGGTCATTAAGTGGTGCTGCTAGCCCAGGTAACTCATTAGCCCCAGACTGTGCATTATTATTTTGTGAAGACTCTTTCTTATTTAAAGACATGGTCACGACATCCCTAATCATTGCGTGACGATAGATTAACCACTCCTTTTAATAACAAGAAAGAATAGAAAAGTATGTTTTATAACTTTTTGGAAGTAAAAACCGATTGAAACGTCAATTGAGTTACTGGTTTTCAATACGAACTTGTTGAAAGCCAACCGCCATTGCCGACTTAGATGCTAGGTCTAAATCCGCGTAATGACACTCTTCACCATGAACATCAGTAAGCAAAACAAAGCCACCGCCCATATGGCGAAACTCCACAACCCAAGACCCCTCTTGAATTGAGGGCTCTATGATCGCTTCAACCAACAGATTTTCTCGATATAAATTTCGTAATTCATTGAGTGTCATATTCCATCCCTTGCTTTGACCTCACAACATAGACCTTATAAGAATAGACGCTAATTAGCTCTCTGTATTAAGGATGGTAGAAAGTGATGAATGTGCTAACTAATTCCAGAAAAGTATATACCCAAGTAACTTCAAGATGCTTGGGTATAACCAATAGATATAAAAAAACGCCACTTAATAAAGTGACGTTCTTAAATTTCGTTCTAGATTCGTTTTAATTACCTAAAAGCGTACTTCTACGCCAGCAAACCAACCATCAACCATAACAAACGATTTAGGTGGCCCTGGCTTTGGGTCATCTAACGGATCAGGTTCTTTGTCCGTCTCAAGAGGTTTATTCAGCTCTGAAGAGAAGAATTTGTCCGAATCAAGGTCAATCACACGATAGCCACCACGAAGTGCTATTTCAGTATCTGCCACTGGAATACGGTACTGAACACCCGCCATCAAATCGGTACTCTTAATACCGTTGTTATCACCAAATTCCATCGTACCAATGATATCAAGGTGAGTATTAGGGACATTGATTTCTGCGTTACCGTAGAAGCTCCAAGTAAACTCATCAAAACTTGTCGTTTTCGAACTGTACGGATCTTTGTAATGTGAGTTCGCATACTGAGTAAATGTCACACCCGCATCGAAGTTCATCAACTTGTGATCCAACATTGTGTAGTAGAACGTGTAGTCATACTTATCAAACGCTAACAATGTTGTCTCAACAGTAGAGTAGCGGAAACTCGCATTTGGCAGCTTAGGGGCATTATGCTCAAATGCGAAATACAACGAAGGTGAGTTTGAGTCACTCGACCTAGCTTCGTTCAGCTTTGTACTTCCCCACCACATATCAGCACCGATCTTAGTCGTGTAAGAAAACTCTTCTTCAGCGGACACTGCCGAACTTAAAGAAAGCATTCCCACTAAAGCAATTAATGGCATTTTATTCATTTGAGATAGCTCCAATTCCATATCGTTGTGCTAATTGTATGCACATTCATAGATTATTGGGGAAAATTCTACCACACATCTTAAATTCTAAAACGATAAACCGCTGACGAGTAAAGATTTGACGACACGATGACCTTAATAACGTCTTTGGTTAGAGCTGTGTACATAGTTTTTGAAAAACCACACACCCACTGCAATCACGATCAGCCAAGGCAGCAGTTTAAACACAACGCCCATCATACCCAAGACCAGCATGACCGCTAACGCGACTCCGGTTGCCGCTAGTACCGTCATAAACGTAATACCAGTAACGAGTAAAGTTGCGACGAAAATAAGAACAAAGATTAATTCAAACATAATGGTCTCCCTAATGAGTTCATGACCTATCTTTCCTACTTTCTAACATTGCAGCTTCCATACCAAGTTAGCTACAACCATAAACTCCTTACTTATCAGGCAAATAAAAAGCCACGCATCTTCATGCGTGGCTTTTCGGAAACTCACAATGGTAAATTTAGCCTCTAATGGCGAATTTAGCCTTGTTCTTTAAACCTTAAGCTTCTAACTTTTAATTCTTAGCTTTTGGCTTTTGCTTTAACCTTGAGGGTATCTATACGTTTAGCTCTTTAGGGATCTTAGCCAATGCCGTCTGAATCACCTCAATGCCCGCACCTTTCTTATGTGCATTCTCACTGATGTAACGACGCCATTGTCTTGCACCCGGCATACTTTGGAACAAACCAAGCATATGACGAGAGATATGACCAAGGCTCGCTCCATTCGAAAGCTGACGCTCAATGTACGGGTACATCTCTTCAACCACTTGTGAACGCTTCTTGATTGGCGTATCTAAACCAAAGATCTGCTGATCAACTTCAGCCAAGATAAACGGGCTATGGTATGCCTCACGACCGATCATCACACCATCAAGGTGCTGCAAGTGCTCTTTAGTTTGTTCTAATGTAGTGATGCCACCATTTACCGCAATCACAAGATCTGAGAAGTCTTTCTTGATTTGGTACGCGCGATCGTAATCTAGCGGTGGGATCTCACGGTTCTCTTTCGGGCTAAGGCCACTCAACCACGCCTTACGCGCATGGATAGTAAATTGCTCACAACCACCCTTTTCAGAAACAGTAGAAACAAACTTAGTCAGAAACTCGTAAGAATCTTGGTCGTCGATACCAATACGCGTTTTCACCGTAATTGGAATATCCGTGACTTCTTTCATCGCTGACACACAATCTGCCACCAGCTCAGGCTCAGCCATTAGGCAAGCACCAAAGCGACCATTCTGAACTCGGTCTGAAGGACAACCTACATTGAGGTTCACTTCATCATAGCCACGCTCTCCAGCAAGCTTGGCACAAGCCGCCAAATCAACCGGGTTTGAACCACCAAGTTGAAGAGCTAATGGGTGTTCTTGCTCGTTATACTCTAGAAAGTCGCCCTTACCATGTAAGATCGCACCAGTTGTGACCATTTCCGTGTACAGAAGCGTCTGCTGAGAGAGCAAACGGTGAAAGTAACGACAGTGGCGGTCAGTCCAATCGAGCATGGGTGCAACGGATAAGCGGTTAGCCGCGTATTTACTGGTATTGTCAGGTTTCATAAAGCGTTACTCAAAATCTATACACTGCATTTATATACAGAAACTCGCTAGTTCTGCCGCAAACTCATCCACTCAGTACGCCTAAATCACGTATTGATGGGGTGGAACGAAGGCATCATTTAGCATTAAAAAAGAACACTTCAAAGCGGTGAATCACGCTTCACAGTGGACATTGTAGTCAAAAATAATTCGGCGATTATACACCGGGAATCGAAAACATTCAGGAACAAAGACGAACTTATTTTTCCCTACAACTCGCGAAGTGTTAGTGCAGGCTTTCAGCGAGTGAGAAACGAATTGGGTATTGAGGATTTGAGGTATCACGACTTACGAAGAGAGGGAGTGAGTAGGCTCTTTGAAAAGGGCTACTCAATTGAAGAAGTAGCGCAGGTTACAGGACATAGGAATTTAAATATCTTATGGCAGGTTTACACTCAGCTGTTTCCGCATAAATTACATACAAAATATCTAAAGTAAGGTTGATTTCACTTTGTTATCTTACGGTAAAATAACGTACAAATTAGTTGACTTTTTATCCTATGCAGACGAGAATCCATTTTGTACGGAGAGTGACCGTACAAAATTTTATTCATAAAATAGTTAACCAAATAAATAATATTCCATTTAGGTATATACATATAGTTGGAGTTTCCGCTGCGTGTTAAGGCGCAAGGAGTAAAAGATGAGTGCATTAAAAAAAGAGAGAGTTGAATTTCGCCTATCTGAAAGTGAAAAAAGCGCTTTAGAAGAAGCAGCGCTACTTTCAAATACTACAGTTAGTAAATTTGTATCAGAAACAACAGTAGCTCGAGCTCAAGAAGTTATTAGCGAGAGAAAAAGGTTACAAATACAAGCAAAGCAATGGGATTCTGTCATGGAAGCGTTAGAAAACCCTGCAGACCCTACAGAGCTGATGCAAGAAATTATCGGAATGTCATTGGAGGAAACTTGGACGGTAAAGATCAAAAATTAGAAGTCGAACGCTTTGATCCTGAAGCAACGTATGATTTTACGCAATTTGATTGTGGTGTGTGTTCGTTAAATGAATATTTAACGAAGAACTTAGCTAAAGAACACGAACGAAGGGTTTCAATCCCGCACCTATGTGTCACACAAGGCGAAGAAGGACAACCGAAAAGAGTTGTCGGTTATTTCACTTTAGCTAGCAGTTCGTTTGAAAAGAAACACATATCAAACAAAGAAAGACGTAAATTCCCCTATAGTTCAGTTCCTTGCGTACTGCTAAGTAAAATAGCAGTATGTAAGTCTGTTCAAGGGCAGGGTCTAGGCAAGTGGCTTCTTGGTCGAGCAATCCGTCAAGCATTCCTTTCCTCAAGAGATGTAGGTGTATACGCATTATTTCTTCATGCCAGAGAAGGGCGAGAAGAGTTCTATATAAAAGCGGGGATGATCCGCTCAAAAGAACAACCTAATATGTTTATCTACTCTTTGAAGCAATATGAGAACAGTTTGAAGAAAAAACTGCTAAATTCATAAGCTTAATTAACTTCTCAGATAAGCGACCTATAATAAGGTCGCTTTTTCATGCTTGTAATCATGTTGAAGTTCAAACTTTATTTTGTTCTTTCAAGCCGAATTAATCTCTCATCCATCTTTTCCATCATTAAGCGCAACCACTTAACATCCGTTTTGAGTGTAATACCTACATCCACCCCGCTAGACAAGGCACTAACAACGGCAACAATTATTGTTTGATACTCTGCCATTACTTGAACTCATTGCGTAGGATTTCCCATAGGCCAAATACTATTGGAGCACTTGCGCCAATAATGCCACCGAATTGAACACCGTCTGCCGATGCACTCGCGGTGATAAGTTCAGGGTGACCAGCTACCAAAGCAGCTCCTGCGCCAGATAACACTAAACCCTTTTTAGCCGATGACAGGCCAATGTCGATTGAGAACTTCTGCCTGATAAGCATGCTGTTGCATTTTATATTTTCAAACTCATTCACCAGATCTCTAATTCAGCTTGATTAATCAGTTATGCCTTGAGTCACACTGTCGTTTTGAGTTACCTTGTCTTATTCAAAGTCGTAGGTCACAATACGCTCTGTACCTGACTTTAATAAAATCAATGTCTCCTCAAACAAGGTTACCTAGCAATAGGGGCTGAATGGGGATGTTTGATTGAACGGTGAAAAATTTGGACCACACATTAATAGAGCAAGTTGAAGGGATATGCGTATCGCGAGGTGTTAGGCTAACACCCCAAAGAAAGCGAGTGTTTGAGCTTATCCTATCTAATAAAAAAGCCTCCAGTGCTTATGAATTATTAGAGCAATTGAAAGTCAGTGAACCGCAAGCCAAGCCTCCTACAGTTTATCGCGCTTTGGATTTTTTGTTAGAGCAAGGGTTCATTCACAGAGTTGAGTCAACGAATAGCTTTATATGCTGCTGCTCTTGCAATGCCAACACGCATTTTTCCCAATTACTGATCTGCGATAAATGTGGCACTGTGATAGAATTACAAGACGATGCGCTTGTCGCCCTACTCGCGAGTAACGCCGAGCAGCATGGATTCAAGTTGACCAACCATGTCATTGAATCACATGGCATTTGCCAAACTTGCTCCTCCGAAATGAAAGAATAAGATTATAGAAGAACATTATGCGCGCTGAATTTGTAAACCCGTTTTTAGCTTCTTTGATGAACGTACTAAAAACGATGGCATCTCTAGAATTAAAGCCTCAGAAACCAAGAGTGAAGAAAGATGAAATCGCTCGTGGTGATGTGTCCGGCCTAATTGGTATGGTTGGTACACAGTCTCGTGGTTCAATGTCGATCACCTTTGATGAAGGGCTTGCTCTAGAAATCATGGAAAACATGCTAGGTGAACGACCAAACGGTTTGAACGAAGAAGTGACCGACATGGTGGGTGAAATCACTAACATGGTAACCGGTGGCGCAAAGCGTATTCTTGCAGAAAGCGGCTTTGACTTCGATATGGCAACGCCAATCGTGGTTTCAGGTAAAGGCCATACTATTCGTCACAAGTGTGAAGGCGCAATCATCATCATGCCTTTCTCATCTCAGTGGGGTAATGCTTTCATCGAGATCTGTTTCGAATAGAGACAATCGAGTAAATAAAAAACGAAAGGCTGACGTACATACGTCAGCCTTTTTTATTGCCGTAAAGTCAACGGGCATAAAAAACGCCAACCGAAAGGTTGGCGTTTACAATTATTATTTGGTGTTACTTAAACAGTCTAAGCTTTCAGCGCTTTAAATGCGTTGATTAGACCGTTAGTAGAGCTGTCGTGAGACGTTACTTGTGCATCGTCTGCAAGCTCTGGAAGAATTTGGTTTGCTAGTTGCTTACCAAGTTCTACGCCCCATTGGTCGAAGCTGAAGATATTCCAGATAACGCCTTGAACGAAGATCTTGTGCTCGTACATCGCGATTAGGTTACCTAAAGAGCGAGGGTTGATTTGCTTAACAAGAATAGAGTTCGTTGGGCGGTTACCTTCAAATACTTTGAAAGGTACTAGCTCAGCAACTTCTTCAGCTGTTTTACCTGCCGCTAGGAATTCAGCTTCTACTGTCTCTTTTGTCTTACCGAAAGCTAGCGCTTCAGTTTGAGCAAAGAAGTTAGACATTAGCTTCTGGTGGTGATCAGATGCTGGGTTGTGGCTGATAGCCGGAGCAATGAAGTCTGATGGGATCAGCTTAGTGCCTTGATGAATCAGTTGGTAGAACGCGTGCTGACCGTTTGTACCCGGTTCACCCCAGATGATAGGGCCTGTTTGGTATTCTACTGGGTTACCTTCACGGTCAACGAATTTACCGTTAGATTCCATGTTACCTTGCTGGAAGTAAGCAGCAAAACGGTGCATGTATTGATCGTAAGGTAGGATTGCTTCTGACTCAGCGCCGTGGAAGTTGTTGTACCAAACACCAATTAACGCAAGGATCACTGGAATGTTGCTTTCAAATTCCGTTGAAGCAAAGTGGTTATCCATCTCGTGTGCGCCATCGAGTAGCTCAGCGAAGTTATCGAAGCCAATAGATAGTGAGATAGAAAGACCGATCGCTGACCATAGTGAGTAACGACCGCCTACCCAATCCCAGAATTCGAACATGTTGTCAGTATCAATACCAAACTCAGCAACTGAAGCCGCGTTTGTTGATAGTGCTGCGAAGTGCTTAGCAACGTGTGCTGAGTCGCCCGCTTCAGCCAAGAACCAATCACGCGCAGAGTGTGCGTTCGTCATTGTTTCTTGAGTGGTAAATGTCTTAGATGCCACTAGGAACAGTGTTGTTTCTGGGTTAAGAGGCTTAAGTGTCTCAACGATGTGAGTGCCGTCTACGTTAGAAACAAAGTGCATGTTTAGGCGAGTTTTGTATGGCGTAAGTGCTTCAGTTACCATGTATGGACCAAGGTCTGAACCGCCGATACCGATGTTGACTACATCAGTGATCTCTTTACCTGTGTAACCTTTCCACTCACCAGAAACGATACGGTGTGTGAACAGTTCCATTTTTGCTAGTACTGCGTTCACTGCAGGCATTACGTCTTTGCCATCAACCATTACTGGCTTGTCGCTACGGTTACGTAACGCAGTGTGAAGAACTGAACGACCTTCAGTCTTGTTGATTGCATCACCGCCGAACATTGCTTCGATTGCAGACTTAACTTCAGTCTCGTTCGCAAGAGCAAATAGGTGCTGCATAGTTTCAGCGTCGATAAGGTTCTTAGAGTAATCCACTAAGATGTCTGAACCGAAACGAGTAGAAAAGCTCTCGAAACGCTTTGCATCTTGAGCAAATAGCTCTTTCATATCCATATCTTGAGCAGACTCAAAATGTGCAGTTAGAGCTTTCCACGCTTGTGTTTGCGTTGGGTTGATATTTTTCAACATGGTATCTATCCCGATGTTACTGTAGGTTTTATTCTAGACGTCACCAAAGTGATGAATAGAACCCCCGATTAGGCGAAAGTTTATATTTTTCTATGATGACCAAATCGCATCACCACTGAAAGATTCTTTGTAATTTTTTTTCACGACGTATTATGCCGCATATGAAGAGCGGTACCTTGAGATAAATCAGAATTAGATTTCCTGATAGCAGAATCGGTACTGACTCTAGCGCTCACATCATTAAATGTGAGCGAAACCTGATAAATTCAAGTTCAAAAGATAGCGTTAAACCACTTTTTTTCCAAATACATTATAGAGGATGGCGTATGTGGATTCAGAAGACGATACACCTACACGCACAAAAACGTGGATTTCATCTCATCACTGATGAAATTGAACAACAGATATCCGATATCCATTCACTGCCTGTTGGTTTATTACATCTATTCATTCAGCATACTTCTGCTAGCCTTACGCTAAATGAGAACGCAGACCCTACTGTTCGCACCGATATGGAATCACACTTTAATAACTTTGTGCCCGAACGAGCCCCCTACTACAAGCACACCTACGAAGGTGATGATGATATGCCCGCTCACATTAAAGCATCGACACTTGGCACCAGTGTGACAATTCCGATTACCAATGGTCGTCTAGCATTAGGGACATGGCAGGGCATTTACTTAGGTGAACACCGAGATTGTGGTGGAAGCCGTACCGTTATTGCGACCATTCAAGGTGAGTAACGTTACGTCATCAACAGTGAAATACCGCTTAACAAACATAATGGTAGAAAACAAAAAAGGGTGACACAGTTATGTGTCACCCTTTAAAAATATAAGAGAGTCGAGTTGGTAAAGCCAGAATTAGAAAGGCTGGTTTATCATAACCCTAAAGGTCCCTTCATCACCGCCTCGCGCTAATTCAGCGCGTACAACAATGCCTTCGACCTGGAAACGAACTGCGCCGCCTAGGCTCCATTTCATGTCTGTGTGCAGTGTTTTGATATCGTACTCATCAGCAACACGGCCGACTTCAGCAAACGCCACCCACTGCCACCAAGGTAAATCGTAGTAGTTAATCAGTGGGATATCGCCCAGTGGTTGCCAATCAGGAAGCACTCGATATTCCGCAGAGTAGTGAATAGCAGAACGACCGTGGTAACGGCCTCCGGTATAACCTCTTAAGCGATATAAGCCACCGAGTCGAGCTTGTTCTGTTTCGGGTGGACGAGCACAATCTTGCCCTGAACAGTTGCCCCACGTAGGTGTGTCAGCGGTATAGACATCAAATGCCACGACTTGTTGATCGAACAAGTTCCCCAAAGGACCCAATGCAAAATACTGACTGTTTTGGAATGTCCACTTCAGCCATAAGTCATCGTTAGACCAACTTTCAGCGCCGGTAGTAAACTCAAGATTGGTATGAGCCCCCTTGGTTGGGTTGCGTGTGCTATCACGGTTGTCCCAATCAAACGCCAAACTAAAACCTGTCGCTTGTTCACTATTGTTTAAGCCTTCTAGCTCACGAGCCGTATAGAAAGGCGTAAAGACAATCGAACTGACACCAGACTCTAATGGGGAAGCAAAGCTCACATCTTTGATGGGTTGGAAAGCCCCTAACAAGCCATGCTCTGCAACATTGCCCCAAGGCAGCAGATACTTAAACTCAACCTGATAGTTTTCTTCTAAGCCGTCGGCAATGGTTTTATCATCAATGGATGAATCGTTATCGCCTTGAGAGCCAATGTAATACGGGTTTTCGTTAAAGCGAGCTTGGTACATCTGAGTACTGAACAATACGTTCTCAGACAGTGCGAAGTTAAAGGCTGATAAGAAACCGACGTAGCTGTCTTTATCTGAATAAAGCGCCATGCCAAACAGAGCTGCTTGAGGCTGCCAAACACCCTTTGCGACACCAGCAACCCCGAAGGTATTACCCATGGTTTCAGTACTAAAATAGAAAGGAACAAAGGCTGAATCTTTTTCTTCACTCACAGCGGGAGAAGACAAGCTGACACTGGTTAATGCCATTGCAGACATTAACCAGTGTCGAGTCGTTCGTATGAACATCATTTACTTATAGGATCCATAGTTACTTCACATTTAGTTACTTCGTATTAGCTACTTCACATACTCCATCGCAACACGCGAAGTCAGCTTAGTGACCAGCTCGTAAGCGATAGTGCCAATATGTTCTGCGACTTCTTCTGAAGGTAAATCTTTACCCCATAATGTTGCTTCATCACCGACTTTATCTGCCGCATCAGGGCCAAGGTCAACCGTTAGCATGTCCATTGATACACGTCCGGCGATCGGTACTTTTCGGCCGTTAACGAATACTGGAGTGCCGTTAGGAGCAGTGCGAGGATAACCATCACCATAACCTATCGCGATCACACCAACCTTGGTATCTCGCTCACTGGTCCAGTTACCGCCATAACCCACACTTTCACCCGCTTTAACATCACGAACCGCTATCAAGTGCGAGGTCAAAGTCATTACAGGATAAAAGCCAAGATCTTGCGCTGATTTATCAGCAAAAGGAGAAACACCGTAAGAGATAATTCCCGGTCGAACCCAATCAAGATGGCTGTCTGGCCAAGCTAATAGACCCGCTGAAGCAGCAAGTGAACGCTCACCTTCACAACCGTCGGTGAGCGATAAGAAAAGCTCGGTCTGTTCAACGGTGGTTGCTCTATCAAGTTCATCAGCACAACCGAAGTGGCTCATGTAGCGCAGAGGTTTAGCGACATTCGCACATTGATGTAAGCGCTCAACAAAGTTTTGGTATTGCTCAGGACGAGCACCTAGGCGATGCATACCACTGTCGACTTTTAGCCAAACCACGACAGGTGTTTCTAATTCCGCATTCTCTAGCGCACTTAATTGCTCTTCACAGTGCACCACAGTTTGGATGTTATTGGTCACCAAGATTGGCAAATCACCCGAAGAATAAAACCCTTCTAGCAACAAAATAGGTTTAACAATGCCACCAGCACGAAGCTGTAATGCTTCTTCAATACGCGCCACACCAAAAGCATCAGAGCTTTTTGAATGCTTGGCAATATGCAGTAAGCCATGTCCGTAGCCATTGGCTTTCACAACAGACATTACCTTGCAATGAGGAGCCTTCGACTTTATCTGGTTCAGGTTATGTTCAAGCGCGTTTAAGTCAATACTCGCCGTCGCTGCTTTCATGTAAGTCATTAGTGATTACTCATCATCAAATGCAGGACCTGCATAGTTATCAAATCGGGAGTGTTGACCTTGGAACGTAAGACGAACCGAACCGATCGGACCGTTACGTTGCTTACCAAGGATGATTTCAGCGATGCCTTTCAATGAACTATCTGGGTTATAAACCTCATCACGATAGATAAACATGATTAAGTCGGCATCTTGCTCGATCGAACCTGATTCACGCAAATCCGAGTTAACTGGGCGCTTATCAGCACGTTGCTCTAGGGAACGGTTAAGCTGAGAAAGTGCCACAACTGGCACGTTGAGCTCTTTTGCTAGTGCTTTCAATGAGCGAGAAATCTCGGCGATCTCTAGAGTACGGTTATCAGATAACGAAGGTACACGCATTAATTGAAGGTAATCTATCATGATCATAGAGATACCATCATGCTCACGAGCAATTCGTCGAGCTCGAGAACGTACTTCTGTTGGCGTTAGACCCGAGCTGTCATCGATATACATATTCTTCTTATCCATCAGAATACCCATACTCGACGAGATACGAGCCCAATCTTCATCGTCTAACTGACCGGTACGAATCTTGGTTTGGTCTACGCGAGAAAGTGATGCAAGCATACGCATCATCAGCTGTTCAGCTGGCATCTCTAGCGAGAAGATTAACACTGGCTTGTCTTGCTTCATCGCTGCGTTTTCACATAGGTTCATCGCAAACGTGGTTTTACCCATCGATGGACGCGCAGCAACAATGATTAAGTCAGAACCCTGAAGGCCTGCCGTTTTCTTATTGAGGTCGTTGAAACCCGTGTCGACACCTGTCACACCATCTTGTGGCGATTTATATAAGATTTCGATACGTTCTAGCGTCTTCTCTAGAATGCTATCAACGTTTTGTGGACCTTCATTCTCACTTGCTCGGCCTTCGGCAATCGCGAAAACTTTACTCTCAGCAAGATCAACAAGTTCTTCCGATGTACGACCTTGAGGATCATAACCAGAATCCGCAATTTCATTTGCTACACCAATCAGGCTACGCACCAATGCACGTTGTGCCACGATATCTGCATAGGCATTGATGTTTGCCGCACTTGGCGTATTTTTCGCTAGGTCAGCAAGGTAAGCAAAGCCACCCACTTCTTCAAGTTGCTCACGCAGCTCTAAATGTTCAGAGAGTGTAATAAGATCCAGAGGAGAGCTTTCTTCAAGGATATCCTTTACCGCTTCAAAGATCAGACGGTGAGGACGGCTATAAAAGTCTTTGGCCACAACCTTTTCGGCCACCGTATCCCAGCGTTCGTTATCCAATAACAAACCGCCAATAACAGATTGCTCAGCTTCTAATGAATGTGGCGGGACCTTGATGGCGTCCACCTGATCGTTGGCTGATTTCTGACTTTTGGTATCCACTATGACTACACTCAATAACTAATAATGAGCGTTCATTATACCCAAGAACATCCGTTTGTAATCCGATCCTATGAGTTTGTTTTATTCTTCAGCAAGAATTTACCTATTGCTGACGGAATTAAGCAAAGGTAGCATTACGATCCTTCCATTCATTCACTGTATAACTGAGGTATGCGTGTCCAAATTATTGGCTCTGAACACTGGTCTTCTAAGCTCTAGTCTTCTAAGCATCGGTCTCCTGAGCACTCCGTCGGCCTTAGCGGATGATGCTAAAGCCTCTGTTGATGCAATCCTCGACTCGATAGTGGTACCAGAACCTGCTGCTGAGCCGATCGTCGTTGCACCGACACCTGAAAAAGATATGGATATCGCACCGAGTGATTCGAGTGACACAGAACTGCCGAACCCACTGAATACTGAAGTCGAATTTGGATATCAGTCGCATACTGGTAATTCTGATTCTCGATCGCTGAATGCACGCCTGAACGGTGAGTACACGGCTGGCCGTCATAGAACCAGTGGCGAATGGAAATACTACAATCTCTACAAAGATGGCGAAGAAGATAAAAGGCAATCGACATATTCTGCTCAGAGTGACTACAAGTTAAGTCCGAAAACCTACCTCTATGGCAGCTTTAAAGGGGTCGATTCACGATACAGTGCTTATTTTAAGGACTACACCGTTTCTAGCGGTTTAGGTTATCAGTTTTCGAATACAGAAGAGTTTGTGTTGGAGGTCGAAGTGGGCCCGGGTTTTCGTTACCAAGAACCGAACCTTGATGAAATAGACGATGATGACATCATCTTCCCAGAGATCGTTGAAGAAGCGATTTTCCGTGGCAATGTAAATACATCATGGCAGGTATTGAAAAATTTGAAGCTCAAAGCCGATGTGACGTTGGTATCCGGCCACAGCAACCTAAAATTTGATACTGAATTAGAAGCCATCAACGATATTACCGACAATATCGCACTGAAGATTGCTCACTCTCGACAGTACCACGACAAGGTACCTGAAGGGTTGAACAAAGAAGATTCCGTACTGTCTGTAAATCTACTTTTTCAATTCTAAATTTGAGAGCGGGTAGAACGATGTATCGATAAAGAACACCCTCGTTTTTTACTATGTAAGCCCCTCCTCTCTAGTGCTTCCTATTCCTGCAATAGTCGCTGTTCCAAAAAGCTTAAAACCCATATTGCAGACATAAAAAAACACCAGCCGAAGCTGGTGTTTAAAACTTTCAAAAGAAAGAATTCGTCTTGGTACTGAAATTACTCAGCTGCAACGATAGCGATTTTCGCAGTAGCAAAAACTTCAGAGTGAAGTTGGATGCTTACTTCGAATTCGCCGATGTTACGTAGAGCGCCTTCAGGTAGGCGTACTTCGCTCTTAGCTACTGCAACACCTGCCGCTGTAATAGCGTCAGCGATGTCACGAGTACCGATAGAACCGAATAGTTTACCTTCGTCACCAGCTTTAGAAGCGATTGTAACGCCTTCTAGAGTGTTAACGCTCTCAGCGCGAGCTTCTGAAGCAGCTAGTTGCTCAGCAACTTTAGCTTCTAGTTCTGCACGACGAGTTTCGAACATAGCAACGTTGTCTTTAGTTGCCATAACTGCTTTACCCTGTGGGATAAGGAAGTTACGAGCGTAACCAGATTTAACGTTTACTTGGTCGCCAAGGCCACCTAGGTTACCGATCTTATCAAGTAGAATAACTTGCATTATCTTAGTCCTCTTAAACTATTATTAACTATTACCGATTACTGATGCTTGTCAGTGTACGGTAGTAGTGCTAGGTAACGAGAACGCTTGATAGCGCGAGCTAGCTGACGTTGGTATTTAGCACTTGTACCAGTGATACGGCTAGGTACAATTTTACCAGCTTCAGTGATGTAGTTTTTTAGAGTTGCTACGTCTTTGTAGTCAATCTCTTGTACGCCTTCTGCAGTAAAACGGCAGAATTTACGACGACGGAAGAAACGAGCCATGGGCTATCTCCTGATCTAAATTTAATAATGCGGTACTCACACGAACTTATAAATAAGTCTAAGCAAATGCTTAGTGGGAATACCTAAACGAGTTGAATAAAATTTAATGACCTAAAAGGCCAAAAAAGAATTACTCAGCAGCAGCTTCTGGCTTAGCTTCTTCTTCACGACGTGGTGCACGTTCTTCACGGTCATCACGACGAGGAGCACGCTCTGCACGCTCTTCTTTTTGCTTAAGCATGATAGATTGCTCAGTCACAGCGCCTTTAGTGCGCATGATCATGTTACGTAGAACTGCATCGTTAAAACGGAAAGCAGTTTCTAGCTCGTCCATCACTTCTTGGCCAGCTTCAACGTTCATAAGAACGTAGTGAGCTTTGTGAAGTTTGTTGATTGGGTAAGCCATTTGACGGCGGCCCCAGTCTTCTAGACGGTGGATAGTACCACCAGCTTCAGTGATTGAACCAGTGTAACGCTCGATCATGCCAGCAACTTGCTCGCTTTGATCAGGGTGAACCATGAATACGATTTCATAATGACGCATTTGGTTGCTCCTTACGGATTATTAGCTTCCACGAAAGGCTCGGTCGTCCAAGGGAAGCAAGGAACTAAAGAAAAATGACCGAGTTTTAAGGACGGCAAATATTATAGAAAGAACCCGGTATTGGCAAGCGGTATTTGGCTAATAATGAAACAGTTTTTCTTTCGCCATCTAGCCATCTGTGATTCTGTCAATTTGTCACTCTAGGCCCTAAAAAGAAACGCCCACCAGCAAGTGGTGAGCGTTAATAAATTCATAGACTTAAAGTCATTTAACTCTTTATATAGCAAGTACTTCTAAACAACATAGAGACACACAACTAAACCAAGCGTAACTGAATCAAATGTTGCTGAACCTAGGTTTACTGAGCTAAACGTTGGCGTACCGCTTCGAACAGACAGATGCCCGATGCTACTGAAACGTTCAGGCTCGACACGCTACCTGCCATTGGGATCTTAATCAGATCATCACAGGTTTCACGCGTTAGACGACGCATACCGTCACCTTCAGCACCCATAACTACAGCAAGAGGGCCTGTTAACTTCGCTTGGTAGATATCATGCGTTGCTTCACCTGCGGTACCCACAAACCATACACCCTGTTCTTGCAGTGCACGCATTGTACGAGCTAGGTTGGTTACACGTACTAGAGGAACGGTCTCAGCCGCACCACACGCTACCTTGCTTACCGTTGCTGTTAGCGGCGAAGAGCGGTCTTTCGGTACGATAACAGCAGCAACACCCGCGGCATCCGCATTACGCAGACAAGCACCTAGGTTGTGAGGGTCTGTTACGCCGTCTAGAACCAACAGCAAAGGCTGTTCGTGCTGCGCAAGGATATCATCTAGGTGAGTTTCATTAAGCTGCTTAGCAGGCTTCACCTTAGCAATAAGACCTTGGTGATTCGCACCTTGTGCTTTTTCATCAAGCGGCTTACGACCCATTTGTTGAATCGATACGCCAAATTGCTGCAATTGATTCAGTAATGGAAGCAGGCGATCGTCTTGACGCCCTTTCAGTACATACGCTTCGATAAAACGTGCTGGATCTTTTTCTAGTACGGCTTTCACCGCGTGAATACCGTAAATAAATTCGTTACTCATTGTCTCTGGTTACTCTTATTGCTCAGAGGTGAATGTCATCAAACCCGATGCACCCATCTCTGTATTGTTTATTTCGAGAGCATGCATCTTCCGCCTGATACTCTCGCATTTAAATTCGTTAGACGTTTAAGCCCTACTCGTCACTGTAATGACGATAGCTTAAGACTTATCAGCCTTTGGCTTACGGCTTGCTGCGCGCTTTTTCTTCGCACGAGCTTTAGCAGCACCAGTTTTATTCGCTGGCTTTTTCTTCTTAGCTGAGCTTTCGCTACTTCCATCAGGTCGCTTAGTCGGTTCAACCAAAGGCTTCGCTGCTACACCTGGCTTATTACTCTTCACCGCTGAACGCTTCTTGCTTTTCGCCTTTTTCATCGCTTCAGCTGCACGCTTCTTGGCTGTTTTACCTTTACCACGCGGCTGACGATCGGTGTCTTCTAAATCAAAGTCGATTTGACGAGTTTCTAAGTTAACCGCAGAAACCTTCACTTTAACCGAATCACCCAAGCGGTAGATATTACCTGAGCTTTCACCCACTAGACGCTGACCAACAGCATCAAATTGGTAGTAGTCATTCGCTAGCGCAGAAATATGTACCAGACCATCGATGTGCAGTTCAGTTAGACGCACAAAGAAACCGAAGCCAGTCACGTTGGCAATCACGCCATCCATCACTTCGCCAACATGGTCTTGCATGTATTCACATTTCAGCCAGTCGTTCACTTCACGTGTAGCATCATCAGCACGACGCTCAGTCATTGAACACTGTTCGCCGTAGAAGTCCATATCATCGAAAGTGTAGTGGTAACCACCAGTTGGCGTCCAACGCTCGCTGTTACGACCTTCTTCTTTCGCAATAAGGTACTTAATTGCACGGTGCAATAGTAAATCTGGGTAACGACGAATTGGCGAGGTAAAGTGAGCATAGCGCTTAAGAGCTAGACCAAAGTGACCCGCGTTGTCCGCGTTGTATACCGCTTGTTTCATTGAGCGCAACAGCATAGTTTGGATTAATTCACGATCTTCACGTTCGTTAATCTGCTGCATCAGTTGTGCATAGTCTACCGGAGATGGCGACAGGCCACCCTCCAGCGTTAAGCCTAGTTCACTTAAGAAGCTCTTGAAGCCCATTAAGCGCTCTTCACCCGGAGTATCGTGAACACGGTATAGAGCCGGCTCTTTCGCTTTTTCTACGTAAGATGCCGATGCGATATTCGCAAGAATCATACATTCTTCGATGATCTTGTGTGCATCGTTACGGATTACTGGCTCAATACGGTCAATCTTACGATCCGCATTGAAGATAAACTTAGTTTCTACCGTTTCAAATTCAATCGCACCACGTTCGTCACGCGTTTTCTTAAGCACCTTGTACATCTTATGAAGCTCTTCAAGATGTGGTACTTCTGGTTCGTAACGTTCACGTAATTCTTCATTGCCATCTAAGATCGCGCCTACTTTGTTATAAGTAAGACGAGCATGGGAATTCATGACTGCTTCGTAGTGCTTGTAGCCTGACAGTTTACCTTTGTCTGAGATAGTCATCTCACACACCATACACAAACGGTCGACTTGAGGGTTCAATGAACACAAACCATTTGAAAGTACTTCTGGCAGCATTGGGACAACTTGTGACGGGAAGTATACCGAGTTACCACGGTTAATCGCTTCTTTGTCTAGCGCTGTCTCTGGGCGAACGTAATAACTTACGTCAGCAATCGCTACCCATAGGCGCCAACCGCCGCCTTTCTTCGCTTCACAGTAAACCGCATCATCGAAGTCACGCGCATCTTCACCATCGATAGTAACCAATGGCAATTTACGCAGATCAACACGTCCTTCTTTTGCTTCTTCAGGAACATACTCACCAAGATTTTCGATTTGCTTATCTACGGCTTCAGGCCACTCTTGTGGGATCTGGTGAGTACGGATCGCGATCTGCGTTTCCATACCCGGAGCCATATTCTCACCAAGAACTTCGGTCACTTTACCCATCATGTTACGAGAACGACCACCACGGTCCGTAATTTCAATCACAACCACATTACCCATTCGAGCACCGCCTTTATGCTCAGTTGGGATCTGGATGTCGTGACTAATACGCGAATCATCAGCAACCACATAAGAATGGCCGTACTCTAGGAAGAAGCGACCAACAAGTGGCGTTTTACGCTCTTCAAGCACACGAACCAAACGGCCTTCACGACGGCCACGCTTACTGTTGTCAGTAGGCTGAACCAATACGTAATCACCGTGCATGATGGTTTTCATCTGATGATGCGGCAGCACGATATCATTGTCTTTACCCACACTGCCGTTTGGGCGTACCCAACCATGACCGTCTTTATGACCAATCACAAAGCCTTTAATCAATTCCATCTTCTCAGGCAATGCGTAACACTGACGACGGGTAAAGATAAGCTGTCCATCACGCTCCATTGCACGTAAACGACGACGCAGCCCTTCATATTGTTCCTCTCCAGCCAAACCCAAAGCTTCGAATAGATCGTTGCGGTTCATAGGAATATTCGCGTCTGTTAGAAACGAAATAATGAACTCACGGCTTGGTACTGGGTTTTCGTAATTTTTCGACTCTCGGTCGGCAAAAGGATCAACAGTGGTTGTCGCTGTCGTGTTTTCTGACATTGGTGTGTTTTTTGACATAGGCGGGCCTGCTTAAGCAAGGAAGGTATATTACCCCTAGTATATCTGATGCTAGAGGTAAGCTACAGATATGCTTTGGAAAAGCCTAAAATAACCTAAGATTGATACATATCTTCACTTTGTTAAACATCACTTCATAGACGCGGACTATCATCAAAATTTCAAGCAAACGATAAAACAAACGTTTGCGCCATGAATGAAATACACTATTATCCACACACTTTAACAACACCTGTTCTGAGTATTGATATGAAACTAAAACGCACCCTATTGGCTTCAGCGATGGCAAGCCTAGCTCTATTTCCATTTGCTAGTTCAGCAATGGAAAAAGCTGACCTGATGATAACCGATGCCATGGTTCTAACCATGAACCAAGAAAAAACGGTTTACGAGAGCGGCACTGTTGTGGTCAAAGACAACAAAATCATTGCGGTTGGCGATGCTTCACTAGAGAAGCAGTACCAAGCTAAACAAGTGCTAGACGTTGATGGCGATATCGTAATGCCAGGTCTCATCAATACTCATACTCATGTATCCATGACGGTTTTCCGTTCGTTGGCCGATGATGTGCCTGATCGCTTGCACCGCTACATCTTCCCACTTGAAGCTAAGTTAGTCTCTCGCGATATGGTTCGTATAGGCGCTAACCTTGGTAACGTTGAAATGGTAAAAGGTGGCGTAACTACTTACGCTGATATGTACTACTTTGAAGACGAAGTCGCTAAAACTGTTGATAAAATTGGTATGCGCGCAGTATTAGGCGAAACAGTAATCAAATTCCCAGTGGCTGATGCAGCAAACGCGGAAGAAGGTATTAAATACGCATTGAACTTCATTGAAGAATATAAAGATCACCCGCGTATTACGCCTGCATTTGCTCCTCACGCCCCTTACACAAACACAACCGAAGTCCTTCAAAAAGTAGCAAAGCTTTCTCTAGAACTTGATGTTCCAGTAATGATTCACTTAGCTGAATCTCATCGTGAAGAAGAAAAAATTGCAAAACGAGCTGAAGGTTTATCTCCGGTTCAATACATGGACAGCATTGGTGCACTAAACAAAAACTTAGTTGGCGCACACATGATCCTAGTAGACGATCATGATATCGAGCTAGTGAAAAAATCAGATATGGGCGTAGCTCACAACATGAGTGCCAACATCAAGTCAGCAAAAGGCGTGTCACCTGCGCTTAAGATGTATGACGAAAATGTACGTATCGGTTTAGGTACTGATGGCCCAATGTCTGGTAACACATTGAGCACCATTGATGAGTTCAACCAAGTCGCTAAGGTTCACAAATTGGTGAATAAAGATCGTGCTGCAATGCCGCCGATCAAAGTGATCGACATGGCAACAATGGGCGCAGCAAAAGCACTACACATGGAAGATAAGATCGGCTCTCTTGAAGCAGGCAAGCTAGCCGACATCATAGTGATCGACACCAAGGCTCCAAACATGGTTCCTGTGTACAACCCATACTCTGCATTAGTTTACTCAGCTAACTCGGGGAACGTTCGTCACACCATCGTTGATGGCAAGATCATCATGCAAGATCGCGACATGCTAACGGTCGATGAAGATCAAATTCGCCAAGAAGCACTCGATTTCACCAAAGTCGTTCGTAAGACGGTAATTGAATCTGGTGAAGTTGTTCAGTAACGTCATCGAATGAAATAAACGGCTTTCCGTTCAGATCAAAAAAGGCCTCATAGGTATTTACCTATGAGGCCTTTTTATATCGATATCTTTCTCGATCAAGATAGATGGTTAACGAGTGCAGTCGTTAACCATCAACCTTAATTAATAATTGTAATTACCAGAACACGTCTCGACGTTTTGCTCGAGCGATAATGTTGTCTGGCATTCTCCGCTCCAAACCGCTTCGAAGCACAGTTATACGCTTATGTTGCCTTTGATCCGCTGTCACCGAGTTGTATAACCAGCGATAAGCATCTTCATAATCTAACGGGCTACCGTAATCACGTAGCAAGAGTTCCGCTAAGTGGATACTTGCACTTAAGTTACCCATCGAGGCGGCTTCACGTAAATACGGGATCGCACGCTCTTTGTCTTGTTGCACCAAGGTGCCAAGAGAATAATAACGTCCTAGCTGCTCTAGTGCCGCTGGTAAACCTTGATGTGCCGCGTTTTCCATATAGTAAAGGCCAAGCTCTACATCTTGCGGAACACACACACCCCAAGCCAACATATCACCGTATAAAAACTCATAAGAAGGCAAGCTAATACGCGTTGCACGAGCAACGATATCTTCAACTAACTGGCACTTATCAGCTTTCACTCGCTCTAGGTGTTGATTATTCTCGATTAAATTAATCAGTTCAGCTTCTGTATATATTGGAACGGGCTCTCCCACATCAGCCAAATCTGCATGACTCAAGGGTGAGCTCAGCGCCACTATCAATGAAGCTGCTACAATTCGTAGCTTCATACCTGCACTCTATTATCTGTCGTTAAAGCTATCTATTGAGGGCAGCAGACGATTTCTGCACGCACCAAAATAGGGTGAACTTCACTTTCCATGATATCTGTATCGGCAATAACCTTGACGGCTTTAGACAAAACTTGCCGCTAATGGGCAATATTTTGCCATATGGCGTTCAAAAGGTCATCACGAACGGCTTCGTTTTCAAATTGCAGGTATTAAAAAGCCGACTTAATAAAGTCGGCTTTTAGAAAACTATTTCATTATCAAAGTACTTTAATTACCTCAGTACGGTTCGTGCTGTGGTAATCACTCAGCTGGCATTATGCGCCGTATGGGTGAACCTTGATGATAGTTTCGTTACGATCTGGGCCAGTTGATACGATATCAATTGGAACGCCAGTTAGGTCTTCGATACGCTTGATGTAATCTAGAGCAGCTTGTGGAAGCGCGTCGATAGATTTAGCACCAAATGTGTTTTCAGACCAACCAGGCATTGTTTCGTAGATTGGCGTCGCTTCTTCGAATGACTCAGCAGCCATTGGAGAAACTTCTAGGATAGAACCATCTTTCATCTTGTAACCAGTACAGATTTTTAGTTCTTCTAGGCCATCTAGAACGTCTAATTTAGTTAGACACATACCAGATAGAGAGTTGATTTGGATTGCACGACGCATAGCAACAGCATCGAACCAACCTGTACGACGTAGACGACCAGTAGTTGCGCCAAACTCGTGACCAACATCGCCTAGGTGCTTACCGACTGGGTCTTGCTTCTCAAGGCCATCGTATAGCTCAGTTGGGAATGGACCTGAACCAACACGAGTACAGTAAGCCTTAGTAATACCAAGGATGTAACCGATGTGACGAGGACCGAAACCAGAACCTGCAGCAACACCACCAGCAGTCGTGTTAGAAGACGTTACGTATGGGTAAGTACCGTGGTCGATATCTAGTAGCGTACCTTGAGCACCTTCAAACATAATCTTGTCGCCGCGCTTACGTGCTGCGTCTAGTTCGTCAGTTACGTCGATAACCATCGCAGTTAACATGTCTGCGTAGCTCATCGCTTGCTCAAGTACTTCTTCGTAGCTTACTGTTTCAGCTTTGTAGAAGTGCTCTAGTTGGAAGTTGTGGAATTCCATAACTTCTTTTAGCTTCTCAGCAAATGCTTCTTTATCGAAAAGGTCGCCAACGCGTAGACCGCGACGAGCAACTTTATCTTCGTAAGCAGGACCGATACCACGACCTGTTGTACCGATAGCTTTAGCGCCACGAGCGATTTCACGCGCGTTGTCGATAGCAATATGGTACGGAAGAATTAGAGGACAAGCTTCAGAGATGAAAAGACGCTCACGCACTGGGATACCGCGTTCTTCAAGAGGCTTCATCTCTTTAAGAAGTGCGTCAGGCGATAATACAACACCGTTACCAATAACACATTTAACGTTATTGCGTAGGATGCCTGATGGAATTAAGTGAAGAACGGTTTTTTCACCGTCAATTACAAGTGTGTGACCTGCATTGTGACCGCCTTGGTAGCGAACCACGTATTTTGCATCTTCAGTTAAAAGGTCAACGATTTTACCTTTACCTTCATCACCCCATTGGGTGCCTAGAACGACTACGTTATTTCCCATCTTTCCAATTTCTGTTGCTAATTAAAAATGGATTCTAGCACTGAATCACACTTCTTGCAGTCACTTTTTGTTCATAAACGTTAACGCTGTACAAAAATAAACCAGCGATAACTGAGGGCGAATGTGTAAAGATGCTGATATCATTGCATTTTATAGACAAAAGGCAGAACCATGTCTCAATCAATTTGGCTCGCTATTGGGCTCGTTCTTATCGTTGAAGGGCTCGGCCCCTTGATTGCACCCAATGGCTGGAGAAACATGGTCGCGCAACTGAGCGAGCAACCAGACACCCAACTGCGCCGTATTGGCGGTTGTCTTGTGGTGGCTGGTGCCGTTATCGCTTTCATGACCTACCGTTAGGTTTTCTCAAAGTACGGAGCTGTCACTACGACTTCCCTCGAAGATTCAATGGTCACCTGCAGTCTTCAACGAATAGAAAACAAAAAGGCTCCCATTATGGGAGCCTTTTGATTTTTAGGTACTTCGCTAATTTAATGAATTAACGAATCAGCTTATTTTGCTGGAGCACCGCTTGCTTGATTCATGTATTGGAAGAAGTCAGTCTTCGGATCCAGTACTAGAATGTCGCTCTTATCGCTAAATGATGTCTCATAAGCTTGCAGTGAACGCATGAAGCCATAGAACTCAGGGTCTTTGCTGAACGCATCAGAGTAGATCTTCGCTGCTTCTGCATCAGCATCACCACGAGTCACTCGAGCAGTACGGTCAGCTTCAGCAAGAACAGTCGCGACTTCTAGCTCAGCTTGAGCACGGATAACTTCTGCTTTCTCACGACCTTGTGAACGGTGTCTACGAGCAACCGACTCACGTTCTGCACGCATACGGCGGTAGATAGATTCACTGATTTCGTCAGGAAGGTTAATCTTCTTCATTCGGAAATCAACAACTTCAACACCTAAATCAGCCATCGCACTTTCTGCCGTTCCAGACAAAACGTTTTCCATGATCTTATCGCGTTCGCCATCAACTTCTAGTGCTTCTGCAGCCGCTACCGTTGTGACAACTTCGCTATCAGCAGAGTCTGGCAGGATGTCCTTATTACGAGGGCCTGATACGATCTGCTTAATTTCACGAGAACCAATTTCAGAACGAAGAACATCTGTCACTTTACGCTCAAGAAGTGCTTCTGCCGTCATGATATTGCCGCCACCGGTACTCAGATAAAAACGTCCAAAATCAGCAATACGCCATTTTGCGTAGGTATCAATTAGAACGTCTTTTTTCTCTGATGTTACGAAACGGTCAGAACGACCATCCATCGTTTGAATACGAGCATCAAGTACTTTTACGCGATCAAACATCGGCAGTTTAAAGTGCAAGCCTGGTTCATAGATTCGTGATACGCCGTTGTCATCGAGAACTCGACCAAAACGAATTACCATGCCACGCTCGCCTTCTTGAATCACAAATAGTGACATCAATAGAAGGGCAATCGTCACAACTAATACAGGGATCATTAATTTACGCATTATTAGTATCTCCCTTGGCGTGAACTGTCTGAACGAGTTTGAGTGCTAGACTTTGGATCCGCTTGAGTTTCTAACTCAATTTGATCGTAAGTTGATGATGCTTTTGCAGGGCGAGTGCCCGACTGAGAACCACCTTGTGCGCCTAGCTTATCAATTGGTAGGTATAGCAAGTTACCGCTTGATTCAGAATCAATCAGGACTTTCGATGTGCTTGAGTACACTTTTTCCATTGTATCAAGGTACATACGGTTACGTGTTACTTCAGGAGCTGCTTGGTATTCAGGTAGCAGTTTCTCGAACTGAGCGACCTGACCTAGAGCACCATTAACTGTACGCTCTGAGTAACCCACCGCTTCTTTCTTCAAACGCTCAGCACGACCTGTTGCTTTTGGAAGAATGTCATTTCGGTAAGCTTCAGCTTCACGCTCGAAACGCTCTTCATCCTCACGAGCCGCGATAGCATCATCAAATGCATCTTTCACTTGCTCAGGTGGACGTGCTGACTGGAAGTTCACGTCAACAATAAGAATACCCATATCGTAGCTATCAATAATACGGTTCAGCGTTTCTTGAGTGCTTTGACGAATCTGCTGACGACCACTTGTTAGGATACTATCCATTAGTGAGTCACCAATTACCGCACGAAGCGCAGAATCGGTTGCTTGGCGTAAACTGTCGTCTGCATTCGTTACACGATACAAGTACTTGTATGGGTCAGAAACACGATATTGAACACCCATTTCAACGGTCACAACGTTTTCATCTTTCGTTAGCATGGTGCCAGCAGCACGTAGAGAACGAATCGCTTGAACGTTTACTAGTTGCTCATCTTTGATTTCATCGATGAAGCGTGGGTGCCAGTTAAGACCAGGCTCTTCGATACGGTCGAACTGACCCAATCGAAGTACTACTGCTCTTTCTGCTTCGCCAACGGTGTAGAAACCAGCGAAGAACCAGATAGCAATCGCAATGACAGCAATGACACCAAAGCCAATCGCACCGCCACCACCAATAGATGGCCCGTTACCGTTGCCACCTTTTTTACCAAACTTGCCACCTAACTTTTGACTTAGTTTACTAAACACTTCGTCTAAGTCTGGCGGTCCTTGATCTCGGCCGCCGCGATTATTGTTCTTACCCCAAGGGTCGTTATCGCGGCCGTTATTATCGCCGTTGTTGTTATTTCCAGGCTCATTCCACGCCATTAGAAAGCTCCATCATTTGATATGACGTTATACTGTAGCAGTCTCTTTGGTAACGATAAAGCCACCTAAGAGTGCCCCTTCTCTTTTTTCAAGTTTAGACCAATCTATTTGTTGCATTCGGATATCTATCAACAAGTTACCATTTTCATCATACTCTTCTTGTTGAATACATTTCATCTCAAAGAATAAGCTACGAATACGGCCCTGATGTTGATGTGGAATACACAATCGGAATTGAACCATTTGACTTGCTAAACGCTCAGTTAAAGCTTCAAACAGCAGTTCAATGCCTTCTCCTTCCATTGCAGAAACCCAAACAGCGCGAGGTGCGCCCTCTTCGTCTCTTTCAATTCGAGGTTTTTGGTCTTCCATGCAGTCAATTTTGTTCATGACTACAAGGGTTGGCACTTCATGAGCATCGATTTCTTCTAATACTTCATGAACAGCCTGAATGTTCTCACGAAAGCGGTCATCACTGGCATCAACAACATGTAACAAAATGTCAGCTTCCTGCGTCTCTTGTAACGTAGCCTTGAACGCAGCGACCAAGTCGTGTGGTAGATGACGGATAAAACCTACGGTATCTGCGAGAATTGCAGGCCCGACATCTGCCAATTCAATCTTACGTAGTGTTGGGTCTAGAGTTGCAAACAGTTGGTCTGCCGCATAAACACCAGCACTTGTGATGCGATTGAAAAGTGTTGATTTCCCCGCATTGGTATAACCAACCAAAGAAATTGTTGGGATTTCAGCTCGATTACGAGCACGTCGTCCTTGTTCACGCTGCTTAGCGACTTTCGCTAAACGACGTAATATTGCCTTTATACGGTCACGCAACAAACGTCGATCGGTTTCCAGTTGAGTTTCACCTGGACCACGAAGACCAATACCACCTTTCTGCCTTTCAAGGTGAGTCCAACCACGAATCAATCGAGTAGAGATATGACGAAGCTGAGCGAGCTCAACTTGTAGCTTACCTTCATGAGTTCGCGCACGTTGTGCAAAGATATCTAAGATCAAACCCGTGCGATCAATCACACGACATTTACACAATTGCTCGAGGTTTCGCTCTTGGGCAGGAGAGAGGGAGTGGTTAAAAATCACAATTTCAGCACCGGTTAGCTGAACAGCTTGTGCGATTTCTAGGGCTTTACCTTCTCCAACGTAGTATTTAGGGAGTGGGGATTGTCGGCTACCAGTAATCACTTGTAGCGTTTCTACCCCCGCTGAGGAGACCAGCATTTCACATTCGCTCAGGTCTTCCCATTCTCCCTCTTGCGTGAAGTTGATATGAACAAGTACGGCTCGCTCGCCGGATTCATAACGGTCAAACAAGCAACCAACTCCTTATTACAGCGCAAGCTGTATCAATTGAACGATTAATCTTCAGTCTTCTCAGGACGATCAGATGGCGCGCGTTGTTGCTCGCCGCTGTGGTGACTCACTGCACGAGCAGGAACCACAGTAGAAATCGCATGCTTGTAAACCATTTGGTTTACTGTGTTCTTCAATAAGATCACGAATTGATCGAAAGACTCGATCTGACCTTGCAGCTTGATGCCGTTAACAAGATAGATAGAGACTGGAATGCGCTCACGACGGAGTGCATTTAGGAATGGGTCTTGTAGCGATTGCCCCTTAGCCATTTTATTTTCCTTATTTATATTTTGTTGTAATTATTTAGCTAGTGGTGCACAAAAAGGTGCGGCCTTTGCATCTGAGCTAAACGAATAAAAAAACTCCGTTGTTATTGAAAGGCTGTGATTTTTAAAAGCCTCAACAACTGATCCTTTCCAGAGTATATTCACGCAAAAGCGATCACATTATACACAGCAATACTAATCAGATGCTATTGCATCTGAAAGAGTTTCTAACGCCTGTTCAATGTTTTCGCTATCCAACCAAGTTAAATCATCCCAACTGCGTAACCAGGTGATTTGTCGCTTGGCCAATTGACGGGTTGCGCAGACACCACGGAAAACCGCTTCGTCTAAATCGCAATTCCCATCTAAATAATCCCACATCTGCCTATAACCAACGCATCGGATCGATGGCAGTTCAGGGTGAAGATCTTCTCTGGCGTACAACGCTTTCATTTCATCTTCAAATCCCGCTTCTATCATCTTCTCGAAACGCAGCTCAATGCGGCGATGGAGTTCTTTCCTTTCCTTGGGAGCTATTGCAAATTGTTTTACACGAAATGGCAGGCTATCGCCTTTCGTTTGAGTTAGCTCTGTTAATGTTTTACCCGAAATTCGGTAAACTTCCAATGCCCTTGAAAGCCTTTGTGGATCATTTGGGTGTATTCTTTCAGCGGATACGGGATCTATCTCTCTTAATTGATCGTGCAATGCCTGCCAACCCTGCTCAATAGACTCCGCTTCAATCTGCTTACGAATCTCTTGATCCGCAGCGGGTAGTGGCGATAAACCTTCCAACAATGCCTTGTAGTAAAGCATTGTGCCACCAACAAGTAGCGGGATTTTACCTTCCGCTACAATCTTATTCATTTCACTGATCGCATCACGACGAAAGTCAGCCGCAGAATACGCTTCGCTTGGATCGAGAATATCAATCAAGCGATGAGGCGCGAGCGCGAGCTCTCCTGCATCCGGCTTAGCAGTACCAATATCCATGTCTTTGTAGATTAGCGCCGAATCGACACTGATGATCTCTACCGGGTATTTCTGACGTAAGCGGATAGCTAAATCTGTTTTTCCTGATGCCGTTGGGCCCATTAAAAACAACGCTAAAGGTAATTTTTCAGTCATGATATTTTGTATTTATTTCTCTGTTAGAGCACTTAATTAAAAGGCTTCATGTCGCGATACACTTGTCTACTAAGAAAAGCCTCATCGCAACAGTTAAATCGTAAACAGCCGAAGCCGTAAATAAGCTTAATTTATCTAAAACTCAGCTGTGAAAATTCACCTACAAACTAAGCCATAAAAGCAGCGATGGTTGCAGAAAAGTCGATAGGATTAACAAATTCGGGATCATCTAATGGAAGTAGACCATGCCAAAGTTGCTCAAGTTCCCCAACTAGTTGAACCGCTTCAGATAAAGTGTAGTCGTTTTTTACTTGTGCTGTCTGAATCCCGATCCAGTTAACCAGTAATGGTAACGTATCGCTAGAAAAGCTATGACCTTGAGTTTCCGAGGCCTGAGCGTTTATTGAAGCCGCGTACGATAACAGATCTGGGATCAAAATTTGTAAGTTTTGCTGCCTCAAAGGAGAAGGCACTCCCATCACCATTATCGCTTCGTTATTCCTAGCTTTAAGCTCGATACCAAGCACAGACAGTATGGGACTTAGCGCCTTAGCGACATCGACTAAATCAGCGCCTAATTTGATGGATAAAGGCACTAATAATGGTTGGCTCTTTAACGCGCCATCACGCGTATCAAGCTGGCCAACAACACGCAATAACTCAGCCTTAGCCAAAGAAACCAACACACTGCCGTTCTTGTTTCCCATTACCAAATATTGGCATTCCACTACCGAGACTGCTTTGCCTAAGTCCGTCACAGGTGCTCTTGGCTTTAAATGAACAGGGTTCTGTTGAGCAGGCTTAGCTTCTTTATTTTCTATGCTGTCTATATTTTCTAAGTTGTCTCTGGTTTCTACTGGTGCCACATGGTCTTGAGGTGAGGATGGTTCTACAACTTGGTCATCAAAACTTGGCGTTTTCAGAAGCTCTTTATAGGCCTTCACTTCTCGCTTAGATGGAGCAGGTTCACCATGATGTTGGTGCGGCTCTTTTTCTTTTTTAGGTTCAGGTCGAGACTCTATCCACTCTTGGCGAGGCGAACCGGTAAAACTGGTTTCGCGATCCGACGAGCCTCTGCTAGACGATGAACCTCGGTTAGCTGGTGAGCTATAACGCTGCCCAGCATCATTAACGCTGTGCTGAGGGTTATCATAAACCTGTTCAGATTCTGCTTTTCTTGGGTAGGCTGGCGTTTGCTCAATAGCATATCTTTCACTATCAGATACTTGAGGTTGTTCTGAACTGCTCGGCATTATGCTTTCAGGCTCTGAGAAACTGGCAATCTCTCCGATACCCGGATTCGAGCTACCTTGCTGATGATGTATCACTTCTGACTGATGAAACGCAGACTGCTTGATCGGTGCTGCATCAATTTGTTTGCTTTGGGCTAAGCCATCACTCAAGGCTTGGTAGATAAAGTCGTGTACAAGGCGGGCTTGATGAAAACGCACTTCATGTTTTGCAGGATGAACATTCACGTCCACCTGATGTGGGTCTAGCTCAATGAACAACACATACGTCGCGAATTGGTCGGGGCGCAAGCTAGTTTCGTAGCTTTGACGAATCGCATGATTGATCAGCTTATCGCGCATCATACGACCATTCACATAACAGTATTGCAGATCGCTTTGTTGTCTTGCTCCTTCAGGCGTGGTGATCCAACCATGAAGTTTTAAGCCTTGATGCTCAAGTTCGATCTTAAGCATATGGCGAACAAAAGGATTGCCACATACTGCTGCGATGCGCTTTTCGGCTTGAACTTGTGTTTTTGCAGCGCGGTACTGACGAATCATTTTACCGTTATGACGAAGGTTAATCGTCACATCAAAACGGCTCAATGCAATGCGTTTAAGCAGCTCATCGATATGCGTGAATTCAGTTTTCTCGGTGCGTAAGAATTTACGTCGTGCCGGAGTATTGAAGAACAGATCCAATACCTCAACCGAGGTGCCAATGGGATGCGCTGCTGGCTGCAGTTTCACCTGCATATCACGACCTTCACTATGTGCAGCCCAAGCTTGATCCTGAGTCGTAGGGCGTGAAGTCATAGTTAGGCGCGCAACAGAGCTAATACTCGCCAGAGCTTCACCTCGGAAACCTAGGCTGACGATCGCTTCAAGGTCATCAAGAGTATGAATTTTAGAGGTAGCATGACGGCTTAATGCCAAGGCAAGCTCATCTTTAACAATGCCCTTGCCGTTGTCACGAACACGGATCATCTTAGCGCCACCTTTCTCGATATCGATATCGATACGTGTCGCACCAGAATCCAAACTGTTCTCAACCAACTCTTTCACAACAGAAGCAGGTCTTTCTACCACTTCACCCGCTGCGATTTGGTTAGCTAGCCGAGCTGGCAGTATTTTGATCGTCATATGTATAGCTACCTTACTGCCATTTATAGAAGCACTTCTCGCGTTTGAGATTGCTTCTATGTTCTAAACATTACTTCAACATTAGCCAACTATTTGTGCGGAATAATCAGCACTTGGCCAATGGCCAACTCATCGGAACGTAGTTTGTTTGCTTGACGGATACTGTTGACGCTCACACCATATTTCGAAGCAATCTTGCCAAGATAATCGCCTCTTGCGACTTTATGTTTACGTAGAGGTATATCTTTTACTTCAACCGTAATACGTAACTTTTGGCCTACTCTCACGGTTTCTGATTTCAAGCGGTTCTCACGTTTAATGCTTGCTACCGATACTTTGTAACGGCTAGCTATCTTGCCTAAGTACTCTCCAGACTTAACCGTGTGTGTCACCGTTTTACGGCTTGTTGTGGTAGCCGCTTGTGAACCCGAGCTTGGAATTTTTAGAATTTGCCCTACCGCTAAGCTCGTCGACTTCAAACCATTCAACTTCACTAATGCTTGTGTAGACGTGCCGTACCTCTTCGCAATCACAGACAATGATTCACCACGCTGTACTTTGTGCTGACTGGTAGAGTTAGAAGATGCCGCCGCGTTAGAAATAACAATCCCTTCTGGTGGATTCGCTTTCAAATATTTAACGACCGCTTTGGTCACAGCTCGCGCAAGTTTGTCTTGATGCGAACGTTGGAAAAGAAGCTTCTCTTCGGTCGGATTCGAAATAAAGCCCGTTTCTACAAGTACCGATGGAATTTGTGGTGAACGTAACACTGCCAAGCTGGTGTTAATCGGCTTACTGTTATGCAGTTTTGCGACCTTACCCATTTCAGAGAGAATAGTCGTTGCCAGTTTATAGCCCTCTTTTTGAGAGTGGCTAAACTGCAAATCAAGCAGGGTTTGGTTGACGTTTTTATCTGCAATATTGCCAGTAAACGCAGCACCGCTGCCGCCCAGCAATTCTGACTGCTTCTCTTTGTTCTCAATCCAACGGGAAATCTCAGTGTTTGCGCGTCGAGTATTCAACACGAACACCGAACCACCTCTTGGTTGAGGCGTAGTAAAGGCATCGGCGTGAATAGAGATCAAGAGGTGTGCTTCGTTCTCTCGAGCAATTGCAACACGTCTGTTCAGGTTTACAAAGTAATCAGCATTACGTGTTAAACGCGTTTTGATTCCTGGAACTGCATTTAACTGCGCAGCGATCTTTTTCGAAATACTAAGAGTCGCATTCTTCTCATATTTACGAGATGGGCCAATGGAACCAGGATCTTCACCACCGTGGCCTGGGTCAATCACAATCAGAACATCACGCTGACGCTTAACTTGATTGAGGTTCTTACTCACTGTTGGCTTACTCGGCGTTGATGTTGCTTTGCCTTTACTTGCCGCACCATGAGGCAAGTCGATCACCAAGCGATGTCCGTACTGACCACCAGGAGTCGGACTGAGTTTAAACAACTCTGCTTTAGACGACTTCTTTAACTCAAAAACCAAGCGATACGTGTTTTTGTCTGGCGGTGAGCTTTTACGAATCTTAGATAGAACGGGGCTGTCTTTCACCACGACCGGTAACTTAGTTGCAAGGTTGGTCTTTTTTAAATCAACAACCAAGCGACTCGGGCTACTCAGGGTGAAATAGCTGAAATCCGCTTCTGATTTTAAATCGATAACCACACGAGTTTCTTCTGGAGAAGGCCAAACCCTTAAACTCTTTAGTGAGTTTGCAGAAACAAGTGAAGAAAACAATATAGAAAAAACAGCAGCCAACATAGCTACTGCTGAAATAAGGCGTCTAGAAATCAACATAACTCCAACTGACTAAGTAAGCGCTGTCCGTATTCACTGTTAGCGGTTAAAGAAACAATGCGGTGATCGTCTTGGTAACGAATATCAATATCCAAATCAGCTTCTGGTAGCATTCTATAACCTTTCTCTGGCCATTCAACCAAACAGATAGCATCTGGCGTGAAGTAGTCACGAATCCCCATAAACTCTAATTCTTCAGGATCGGCTAGGCGATAAAGATCAAAATGGTACACCTGCCAATCGGCAAGTTGATAAGGTTCAACTAGAGTATACGTTGGGCTCTTTACATTTCCTTGATGGCCAAGTGCTTTTACAAAACCACGACTGAAGGTCGTTTTACCTGCGCCAAGATCACCATGCAGATAAATAGTTGTCTGCTGTGAGCAAAGATTAGAAAGCTCCGTTCCTAATTGAATCGTTGCTTGTTCATCTTTCAAAGTAAATTGTTTCGTGCTCATGAATACGTTCTCTAAAAATCGATCGTTGACTATATAAAAATCAAAAGAACAAGAATAGTAAACCGTGATGCTTTTGGGAGACAAGCACTCAAGTGTAAGTTCTATGAAAAATACTGATCAAAACACGTCTGTTCTGGTCAATACCACTAAGATCCGTTAAGATCCGCCCCCATTTTTGCCGAACCTAATTTTAATTAGCCTTATCTCTAATTGTAAAACAGAGAAAATAAGAATTAAGAATTAAGAATTAAGAATGAAGCCATGAATCTAGACCATCTTGCTGAAAAAATTAAAATCTGGGGAAAAGAACTCGGCTTTCAAAAAGTTGGCATCTGCGATGTTGATTTAAGTGAACATGAAGCCCCTCTTCAAGCATGGCTAGATGCTGGCAACCACGGCGAAATGGATTGGATGGCTCGACATGGGATGATGCGTGCTCGTCCCAATGAACTTCACCCAGGCACCATTCGAGTGATCAGCGCCCGAATGAACTATCTACCACCAGAAGCTCAGTTTGCCTCTAACCTAAGCGATACCACTCAAGGTTATATCAGCCGTTATTCTTTAGGCCGCGATTATCACAAATTGTTCCGCAACCAGTTGAAAAAGCTGGGACAAAGAATCGAGAAGGAAGTCGAAGGTTTAGACTCACGTCCTTTCGTAGATTCAGCGCCCATCTTGGAACGACCGCTCGCTCAAAAAGCAGGGTTGGGCTGGACAGGTAAACACTCATTAATTCTTGATAAAGACGCTGGCTCTTGGTTCTTCCTAGGAGAATTGTTAGTTAACATACCTCTTCCAACAGATGAACCCAGTGTCGATGAGTGCGGCAAATGCACCGCATGTATCACCTCTTGTCCAACGGGCGCCATTATTGCTGATGGCGTAGTGGATGCTCGAAAATGTATCTCGTACTTAACCATTGAATATGATGGTGTGATCCCAGAAGAGTATAGAGACGCAATTGGTAATCGTATTTACGGTTGCGATGACTGTCAGTTAGTTTGCCCGTGGAACCGCCATGCCGAACTCACTGAGCAAACAGACTTCCACCGCAGAGAAGACTTCCGAGAGGCAGACCTTGTTTCACTTTCAAGTTGGGATGAAGCGACCTTCCTAAAGAAGATGGAAGGCTCAGCGATAAGACGTATTGGACACACCCAATGGTTACGCAATATTTTTGTTGCTATGGGCAATGCGCCATTTCAACAACGCATTGTTGAAACACTGGAATCTCATCGAGGCAACAACGAAATGCTGGATGTGCATATTGAGTGGGCTTTAAATAAACAACTACAACAGTTACCCAATGCTAGCAGCATGCAAGAAGATAGCTCTACGCAGAAAAATAGCTGTGTGCAAAAAAATAGCAGCAAAATCCTCACCAAAAAGCACAGGCTAATACGCATCGTTGAGAAAGGGCTACCAAGAGACGCCTAGCCCCTTAGCCATCAACGATTGGCAGGTCAACCCACACCAACAACCCACCATACAACACAACTCGTTGCACATAATTTTCGAACAATGTTTGACCTTGTTCTCAATTCTAACAATGTGGAAAAAATTCAGAACTCTCGTAAACTTCCGACACCCACGTAAAGTTAAACACAGTACCGATAAATGATTAAGATCAAAAAACAACAAGTTAACGATCTTTTATCAAATTCAAGGTAAGCATTCAACCTGATAAAAAACAATGAGTTACGATCGGAACAATTCAGCTAATATACTGAAAACAAGAAAGATCTTTTAGAGAAATGTAAAGAATTAGGTCTGAAATAACTTTATCAACCAAGTTATCCACACTTGATACTTTGTGGATAAGTCTGTTTATAGATATGAAAAACCTCAAGTATCTGCTTCAGAGACCTGATGTTTACTAGCATTCTTGTTGCTAACAAAAATTTAAGACAAAAAAATATCCACCATAATGGAGGATTATTTGCTTTTTGGGGGGATTATGCTTCGCAGCATTAAAGAAAGAGCGTGACCGGTAAGGTCGTCTTTAAACACTGTGGCTTAAAGAGTTTTGTTTACCATGAAAAGTAAACTGGAGCGATACATCGGGTTCGAACCGATGACCTCAACCTTGGCAAGGTTGCGCTC
>NZ_JBFSPI010000044.1:0-40150 GCF_041464685.1 Vibrio sp. 10N.237.312.B06 | reverse complement strand
AACTCTTTACCATGCTGTTCAAAAAACACTCACGAAAGATCAACACGCCCTAGTAGTATGAGTCTCAAAACAATATGAGAGATTGACTATGCCAAAGTTAGATAAATATAAAGGAATTATTTTTGATCTCGATGGGACTCTGGTCAATTCTATGGTTGCACACGCTCATGCATGGGAACAAACTTGTCAGAAGTTTGGTATTCCCTACGACAAAGAGTGGCTCGATCAACTTGGTGGGATGCCATCGCGAAAAGTGACTCAAGAGATCCTTAAGCGTTACGATCTAACTCTTGATGCTCAACAAATTACTTCGGACAAAATTGCCAACTTTGAAGCCATTGAGCACAAAGGGGATGTTATTCCAGAAACCTATGCACTCTTACAGCAACAGTATCAGTTGAAAAAGATAGGCATCGGCACTGGTGCTCAAGCCAAGCATGCAAGGGCGATTTTAAAGACGACCGATATCCCATCAATGATACGTACGATTGTGACTTCAGATGACGTAGAAAATCACAAACCTAACCCGGATACTTTTCTGAAAGTCGCTAGCCAGTTAGAGCTTGAACCGAGCGATTGTGTGGTGTTTGAAGATACGATTATAGGCCAGCACGCAGCGACATCGGCAGGCATGGATTGCTACATGGTTGAAAACGGGCAGATAACTAAATTTGTTCCAGCGAATGGTTTGGAAGTGGGTAGCGGACCTGAGCTCTGAAACTAAGCTGCGTTCAATCAGATCGCGCATTAATGAATCAGGCCGAAATATTCGTTTAGAAGTCGACGGTGGTGTGAAAGTTAACAACATAAAAGAGATTGCTGAAGCGGGTGCCGATATGTTCGTTGCGGGCTCTGCTATTTTTGATAGTGAAGATTATCAACAAGCTATCGATTCAATGCGAGCGGAGTTAGCTCAATTGAATTAAGTCGAGTATCGACTGCTGTATAAAGGCTCGAAGTATTCTGTAGATCAGGCTTCGAGCTTTTTTGTATCTAATAGCCGTTGATTTAATGGAAATATGTATAGAAGGAAAGTAGGGCTCTATCGTGTACTCTCGTTGGTCTGCACTTGAGTTAAGGCTTGAATTTTGTGTAATAAAACTACAGTTAATATTGACTTTGGTCACATAATGGCGCAAAATTGACCTCAGATCACATAACGATGAGAACACAGTATGAACGCTACAGTAATCACGAATGAAAACAACGTATCACTAGCAAAACCTTCAGTAATGAATGAAGTTCTATTTTTTGCTAAGTCTACCGTTATCATGGGTGCAATTATCCTACTTGTTGCTTCTGCTTGGGTTTAATTTCTAAAATAACCCGCGTTAAGTGTGATCAGTGGTGGTGATTAGCCACTCACTGATTCAAACTAACGTCAGAAGCACCAAATTTATTTACCTTCCCCATTCCACCTTCCCTTTCTCCACCTTCCCTTTCTCCACCCTGACTTTTAGGCCAATCAGGCCGACTTTCTAGTCATCGACTTAGTTACTGAATCAAGTGATTGACTAAACCAAGTTACCTATCTAAACCAACAGTTTAAACACGATGCTTTAAACTAGACCAGTACAAAACCATCATTAATACATACGCTAATGCGGGCGCAATATAACTCGTACTCAGCGAAAGCTCATCAATCAAACTCGCCTGTACGAATGGTAAAACAACCCCTCCAATTGAACACATAATGAGAATTGCTGCCCCTTGTGAGTTTTGCTTACCTGATGCATGTAGCGCTTGTGCGTAAATGATAGGGTAGAGTGCTGAATTACATAACCCTACGACAAGCATCAAATAGCCAATCCAAACATAATTTTGATAGACCGCAACGGCACTAATCAAAGCGGCAATAACGCAAGACAGTGAGAAGAGATAGTGCTTGTTTAAAGTGTTTCCAAACTTGGCGAATAACACTCTTCCAACAAACATTAATACCCAATAAAGAGCGATGATCTGTGTTGCGAAGACCAAACCAAGGTCGCCATATTGCTGGTCGGCAAGATACGCAATAGTAAAAGTACCAAAACTGACCTCGACACCGATGTACAGCAACAGTACCAACGCTAACTTCATAAACTGCTGATTTTTAATTAGAAGCCTTAACCCTCGCCAAAAGCCAGTCATCTGTTTTGGTTTGATATCTGGAAGCTTCATTTTGCTAAAAAATACCAGTAAGCCGAAAAAGAACAGGGCGATGAATAAGAACAGATACGAAACTTGATGGGCGGTGTTGTCGATGTTAAAACTTGTAGCCACGAGAATGACAGCGGTAAGCACTAGCGGACCAAGCACAGTGCCAACGGAGTTAGATGCTGTTGCCACACTTTGACGTATAACACTCTTATCGGGTGTCGAGAGAAGTGATACGTAAGGTGAACTCACTACTTGAATTGCTGACACACCTGAGGCCATCAATAAGATCCCAATGAGTGTTGGAACAAGCTCTTCTCCTCGTACTAAATATGCCATGGCTAGACAGCCCAGAAGGCACCATATCAAGCAGAACTTCAGCGTAGTTCTATAGCCAATTTTTGCCATGACAAATGACGTTGGAAGCGACACCGTAATTCGGGTGATAAAAAAGGCCATGGGAAATAGCATCGCCATTTTATAATCGAGAGAGAAAGCTTCTTTGTAATGTGGAATTAGCGAGTTACTTGAAACTGTAATTAAACCCCAGATAAAAAATATCAGAGACAGTAAGACCAGTGGGGCATCTTTTAACGGGAATACTCTCATAGTGATTCCTTATTGATAGCGATAAAAAAAGCAGAAGATGATCTTCTGCTTTTCGATTGAGACTTTACGGTGTATTGCCTATTAAGCTGTTAATCACGAACGAAATTGATGTGATGAACATGAATGTTGTATTTCTCAATAATCACTTTGGTCGTATGCATACTTTTGATTCGTTGTTCAGAATCTAAAGCAGCAGTCATTGCTGACTCGTTCTCGTAGCTGTGTTGCATCATCAGCAGTAGGTTTTTATGGCTCTCAGCTTCAATCGCTTCAGGCTTGTTCAGCGTTAGCCCTTGGTTATTCGGAAATGTGCGGCTAATAGGCGCGACTTCGTTTTCCATGTATTGGTAGAAGTCTTGCTTTTGTTCTTCAGTTAAATCGGCTTCAAAAAAAGCGGTGCGAAAAATTGTCATGGTCGTTTCCTTACAGTTCAAAGCCAGATTGGTTTGCGATAGATTTCAATGTTGCTTTCGCTTGTTTGATATCTTCGAACCAGTTGTCATTTTGAGCCCACATTTCAATCACTAATGGCGCGCTGTAATCAATTTCAGCGAGTGTTTTGAAAATAGCTGGGAAGTCGACTTGGCCTTCGCCTATAACAAGATCTCGGAACTGGCCTTTGCAGGTTTCTGAAACTCGCAGTGTATCTTTTAGGTGCACTTGTACTAGGTGATCACGGCTTAGCTTTAGTTCGGTACACACGTCGTAGTTCCAACCAGAAATATTACCGACATCTGGGTAAGCCATGAAGTAAGGTGATGGGATCTCGCGCTTGAGCACTTCAAACTTACTTAATGAGTTGAGGTACGGAGTATCCATGATCTCTACACCTAACATGATGCCTGCACGTTCTGCCATTTTGGTGGCTTGTTGCATGCCTTCAATGAAGCGAGCGTGAGTTTCAGCCGATTGCGGTTCGTAATACACATCGTAGCCCGCCATTTGAATACAGCGAATACCAAGCTTATAAGCCAATGAAATCGCTTTTTCCATGATGATCAGCGATTCAGTGCGAATAGCATCATCCATTGAGCCAAATGGAAACTTACGGTGTGCGCTTAGGCACATTGATTGGAAAGGCATTTGGTGCTTTTCACATAGACGGCGAAGCTCGTAAATTTCTTCGTCTGACCAATCTAAACGAGCGCGGCGCTCATCGGTTTCATCCACTGAAATTTCTACAAAGTCGAAACCTGCGTCTTTAGCATAAATAAAACGCTCTTCCCAAGTGAGAGAAGCCGGCATTGCTTTCTCGTAAATACCTAATCTGAATTTGTTTTTAGAATCAAACATTCTTTTTCCTTAAAAGAGTTGTTGTTCTATACGCGTTGTTATGTCTTGAATTCTGCCAGCGATCTCTTCGTAGCCAAGTGCTTTCATTTTTGGCGTAAGCGAAGAGACACTAACCGCGTATACAGGAGAATTGTTCTTGTCAAAAATAGGGACAGCAACACAAGAAATACCCGCTTCGTTCTCTTCATCATCGAGCGCATAACCACGGCTCTTAATTTTATCGAGTACACCAAAAAACTGAGACTTGTCGAGAATCGTGTTTTCAGTTAAAGGCTTCATTGTGCTGACATTGCGTTTCCAATAGGTTTCTCGAACGCTGTCAGAGCTAAATGCTAAGTAACATTTTCCTGCCGCTGAGCAGTACATTGGAGAATGCAGCCCTACGTAGGTTCGAGTTCTAAAGGAAGAATTAACGGGTTCAAACTTGTCTTTAAAAATGATGTTGTCAGCATCAAAAGAGAGGAAGTTAACCGTTTCATTCACATCGTCGAGTAGCTCAGATAGGTATGGCTTAACGGTGCCAGTGACATCAGAGTTGATAGCAGCGTGTCCAAGCTGAACCAACTTCATTGTTAAGCGATATTCTTTACCTGAACACATTTGAGCAACATAACCAGAGTCTTCAAATGTTGCTAAAATACGGTGGACTGATGACTTGTTGAAGCCAGTCCCTTCAGACACTTTTTGTAACGAAACGCCATTAGGATAATTCCCAAGGAATTCCAATACGGTCAGTGCTTTAGACAACGATTTAATTTGCTCACTCATATATGTGCTACCAGTGTTTACCTATTTCAGTATGGAAGTTTTCTGCGATGTCACGTCCATTGCTACCAGCTAACGCTCGGCCAGCAATAAATGACTTTGCAGACAGATTCTTAAACAAATGCAGATCGTCAGGAACAATACCACCAGTAATGGATAGTTCAATTCCAATATCCGATAATTTCTGCATTTTTATCAAATCTTCTTCGGTCCAGCTCACACCAGCAAGTTCCGCATCACGAGAACGGTGATAAATTGCTTGTTTAATGCCCATGTCGACCCAAGCTTGCGCATCTTCCATTGTCCAGTGTCCATACAGCTCAATTTGCACTTCGCCGTCGAATTCATCCGTTACTTTCTTCGCTGAACGAATAGTTTCGATGTGTGCGGCTGCACTTACTGTTACCCAGTTAGCGCCGGCATCCATCGCCAGACGCGTTAAAATAGCGCTGGCATCGGTGATTTTCATGTCACAGACAATGATGTGATTTGGGTATTTTTCTCGTAGGATTCTTACGCTGTCTACGCCATGAGCGAAGGCTAAAATCGTCCCGATTTCAATCACATTTAACTTATCTGCAACATGCTCTATTGAGGCTAATGCTGTGTCGATGTCTGTCGCATCCAGTGCCATTTGTAGCAACGGCTTCGGTGATTTGCACAGGGGTTTAGATGATTCTAATAAAGATTTAGATGTTTTTAATACGGTGCTAGGCATCCATTTCATCCTCAAATTGTTTAAACAACTGCACCAGTCTTTGATAGTGCTTATATTTCTTTTGGTAAGTGTCGTAGTGTTCAGGATTCGGTTCGACACGTGACGCAGAATTAGTGATGGTTTGAGTACATTCTTCTAATGAAGCGAATTCACCTGCGCCCACCATTGCTACCATTGCAGCGCCTAATGAACCGGTTTCATCCACGTCTGATATTTCAACGGTCATGCCGGTAAGGTCAGCCAGCATTTGCATCCATACAGGGCTAGATGCTGGTCCGCCTGTCACTTTTAGTATGTTGGCTTTTGGAAAACGCTGACGCATACGTTCTAGGTGAATGTTGTGACAGAATAAAATGCCTTCCCAAATGGCTTGAATTAGGTGCCCTTTAGTATGGTGCGATTGCAGACCATAGAAGCCTGACTTTAGGCCAAGCCCTTGGTTTGAACCGTAAAGGAATGGCACAAAGTAGATACTGCTTGATGCCGGATCTAATGCTTCGACTAACGCTTGATTTTGCTGGTGGTTAAGCTCGCCATTTTCACCAAGGTAGTCGGCGAACCATTCATAGTTACCCGCAGAAGTCGGGCTCGCTTCGTGAATGATGTATTCGTTATCGACGGCGTAATGGCCGTAAACAAAATTGTGTGATTCTTGAGTCACTTGTTTTGAGATACCAGACGTGACCGCCCATGTGCCCATCACGTAATTCAGGGTATCTTCTGAAGAGTTGATTCCAGAACAGATCGCGGTAGACACAACATCAAACAAACCGCCGAACACCGGCGTACCTATTGCTAGTCCGGTTTCATTAGCAACGGCCGCAGTGATTTTCCCTGCTTGCTGTTGAGGTTTTACAACGGGTGGTAGCGCATCCCAAATTTCTTCGATGCCAAAGGTTTCCAAAAGTGCTTTGTCATACTCACCAGTGATGGAGTTGAAAAAATTACTTTCTGAAATATTGGTCAGTTCTGCTGCGACTTCGCCCGTTAAGCGATATCGAAGGTAGTCGTGAGACATCATCACTGCGCCAATGTTGTTGTATCGTTCGGCATCGTTTTCTTTGATCCAGCGAATAATCGATACAGGGTGACCTGTCCACAGTGTTTGCAGTGTGTTTGGATAGATCTCTTTTGCTTTACCCTGTTCTAGCCACTCTTTAACGATAGGCAGTGAACGCGAGTCAGAAGACATAATGCCGTGGCCGAGGTTTTGTCCCTCTTTATCAAGAAGGTAAACGCCTTTGCCTTGGGCTGAAATGCTCAAGCCTTTGATAGAGGTCGGTTCTACTTTTGTGGTCTCTAAAAGCTGCTTAATGACATCGACAGCGTTACCCCATAGTGCGTTTAGGTCGCGTTCTACCCAACCTTGTTTTTCGTTGATGACGCTCGCCGATACGCGGGCAAGACCTTGTTGTTCACCTTTTTCGTTAAACAACGCGGCTTTCATAAAAGTGCCGCCAGAATCAATTCCAATGTAGTAATTCATTATTTGGCTTCCAGTAAATCGTTGTGAATCTTCACCACCAGTTTTCTTACCGGTTGGCTGTCATCATTTTCAATATTGGTGATATGCACGATATTTGGCGTGAATAAATAAAATTGATTGCGTTTTGCATGAATGAAGCTGAGCTCAACCCCCGGGTATTCGTAAAACTGAAGGTCACGTTCTTGGTTATAAGGCTGCGCGTTGCTGTGTTCGCCAGTGTCTATAGCCCATGCCATCACTTCAGAACCTTCGAGAATGATCTGCAAGTCAGAATGGTATTTATGGACTTCAGGTTGGAAGTTTCCTAGAGGCTCTTTGTCATATTCCAATACAACAAACCATGCCTGTTTTGAATCAAAACCAGGGAGTTCATGGCGACCTAATGCGAGTTTTTCTTGGTCGAGACTGTTCAAGTGCTCAAGCACGTTTTGAATAACGACAGGGTACGACTTGCTGATCTGCGTAGGTTGAGTATTTCCGACTAACATAAGAATTCTCTTTAAATATAAATAGCTTAATAAAGCCAATGCTTTAAATTAATGGGCATTAAATAGGTCTTGTAAAAGCGTCGCTAACCCTGTCTTATCATCATTGTTTTTAGGCGTGATCAGGTTAGCTGAGCTTTTTACGGTGTCATCTGCGTTTTGCATTGCGATGCCAAGTCCTGCTGCTTTTAGCATCGAAATGTCATTGTGGTTATCACCAATCGCGACACATTGTTCTAGGCTGATACCGAGCGGCTCAATGTAGCGAGTCAAGGCATTACCTTTGCTATTACCTGTTGCTGCGAAATCGACGCGATCAATCCAAGATCGCTCGCCGTTGAAGTTCTCTTTCACAAAAGGAATCTCTGCGAATGTGTTTACTTCACCTTCAACGACAAACTTCCACACATACTCTGAAATTTGTGCTTCATGTTGGAAGTCGTCGACCTTTTGAATGTTTGGTCGTTGGCTTTCTGGAAAGGTTTGAGACCACGTCAGTAGCGCTTCCATGTATTCAATAGGGCGTGCTCTCGAGTAGAGCATTGCATCACGCACATACATCACCATTTTCAGATCATGAGCTTGAGATAGGGTGATAAACTCAGCCGCAATTTCTTTGTCGATTGCGTTTTCTTGAATGACCGTATCGTTCTGGTAATCAAAGATGTAAGTGCCATTGCAACAAATTATTGGCGTCGATAAACCAAGCTGATCGTAATAAGGTTTTGCCGCGACATGATGGCGACCCGTAACGATAACCACATGAGTGTGTTGAGCGACTTGCTTGATGGCTTCGACTAACTCTTGGCTAATAGTGTGCTGCGAGTTGAGCACCGTTCCATCGAGATCTAACGCCAATAGCTTGTGCTTATACAATTTATGTTTATAGGACTTATGCGGTGATGACTTATGCATGTGCGAGGCCTTACTTCTGTCCGTAGTATGAGTTCTTGCCGTGTTTACGGTTGTAGTGTTTATCTAGCAGCTCAGGTTGAATCGCTACTTCTGGACTGATAGCGCGAGTGGCTGTTGCCATGGCAGCAATCTCTTCCATTACCACTGCATTGTGCACTGCATCTGAACCATCCTTGCCCCATGTAAATGGTGCGTGGCCTGCGATGATGACACCTGGCATTGCTTGCGGGTCGATATCACGTTGGTTGAATTCTTCGATGATCACCAAGCCTGTGTTTTTCTCGTAATCTGACTCAATCTCAGCTTTTGTTAGTAGGCGAGTACAAGGCACATCACCGTAGAAGTAATCGGCGTGTGTGGTTCCAAGCGCTGGAATGTCTCGCCCGGCTTGTGCCCAAATTGTTGCGTTACGAGAGTGCGTGTGAACGATGCCGCCAATGGTTGGGAAGGCTTTGTAAAGCTCAATGTGCGTAGCCGTGTCGCTTGAAGGGTTCAGCTTGCCTTCAATGCGGTTGCCTTCTAAATCGAGAACAACGATGTCATCTGCCGTCATTACATCGTATTCAGCACCTGACGGTTTTATTGCAATCACGCCACGTTCGCGGTCGATCTCAGAGACATTGCCCCAAGTGAAAGTCACTAAGCCATATTTAGGAAGCTGCAAGTTTGCTGCGAACACGCGTTCTTTTAATTCTTGGTATGTTTTTTGTTGTTGAGACATTGTGTTTGCCCATGTTGGATTGAGTGAATGACGAGCGGATTGCCTAGCTAAACTTCCTAGCTAAAAAAGAGGACTAGGCAATCTCACTCAATTACGTTACTTAGCTGCTAGTTTGATCTTGTTGATCATCACATCGCCATTTTTCTCGATGTAAGCGCTCCAAACTGGTTGGATAGCTTGTTGGAAAGCAGCACCATCAACGTCACGGTTTACTTGCATGCCGTTTGCTTCTAGTTGAGCAATCATCTTGTCTTCTTTCTGGATGCTTAGCTCACGTTGCATTGCTACGGCTTCAGCAGAAACTTCTTCGATAATCTTTTGCTCATCTTCAGTTAGCTTGTCGAACTTACGTAGGTTCATTGTTAGAACTAATGGTGAGTAAGCATGTTGTGTAAGGCTTAGGTATTTTTGTACTTCATCAAACTTGAAAGACAGCGTTACAGAAATTGGGTGGTCTTGAGAGTCAACAACGCCTGTTTCAAGTGCAGTATAAAGTTCAGATACTGGAAGCTGCTGCGGGTTAGCACCGAGCTCATTGAACATGTCGTTTAGCGCTTTCGAGCCATTCACACGCATTTGTAGGCCTTCAACATCTGAAGGAACACGAATAGGTTTTTCGTTGTTGGTCATGTTGCGGTAACCATTTTCAGGGAAACCAAGACCTTTAAGACCGAATTTTTCAAAGTTCGCTAACACTTCTTTACCCGGCTCGCCGTCCAGTACTTTGTATGCTGTTTGACGATCTGGGAACATGAACGGCAGAGTGAAGGCCGCTGATTCAGGCATTAGGCCGTTGTAGTTGTTCAAGCCAACCATCGCTAAATCGACGATGCCAGCACGTGAACCATCGATCATTTGCTTATCACTGCCCAATTGACCTTGTGGGTAGATGTTTACTTTGATTTCGCCGTTTGAACGAGCTTCTACTTCTTTCTTAAAGAACAAAGATAGGTCTTGTTGCAAATCCGACTCTGGTGCAGCGTGCGCCAGTTTTAGAGTCGTAGCGGCAAAAGCGCTAGAGCTCATTGCGATAGTCGAAGCGAGTAGAGTAAGTTTTAGTAGGGTTTTCATTATTATTTTCTCCGTCGAGGATTAACCAATGACAAACGACATTGGCACAGTGATAATGCTTGGGAAGATGACAAACAGTGTGAGCAGAGCCATGTAAGCCGCGATGAAGGGCAATACACCTTTCACTGCAGTCGACATTGGTACTCTCGCTACACCACACACTACGTTTAGTACGGTGCCTACAGGAGGCGTAATCAAGCCAATTGAACAGTTGATAACGAACAGTAGGCCGAAGTACGTTGGGTCAATCCCAGCCATCTTGATGACAGGCATTAAAAGGGGTACAAGGATTAGAATCGTTGGGCTCAAGTCCATAACCATGCCGACACAAAGTACGAGCAACATAATTACTGCCATTAATAGGCGTGGGCTATCCACCAGTGGACCTAACATTTCTGCGAGTTGTTGAGGAAGCTGAGCAACAGTAATTAACCACGCAGCGACCATTGCACAACCCACCAAGAACATAACCATTGCGGTCGAACGACCAGCGTTGAGTACGATGTGGTAGAACTTCTTAATAGTGAGTTCTTTATAAACAAACGTTGAGATGAAAATAGCGTAAGTGGCGGCGACTACAGCGGCTTCTGTCGGTGTAAAAATACCAAAGCGAATACCGACAATGATGATGACTGGTAACATCAATGCCCATACGCCATCTTTAAGTGCAGCGCGTTTTTCAGCCTTTGTTGCACGTTCAGACGTTTCTAAGTTTTCTTTACGAACCGTCCAGCGCCACACAAACATCAATGTCATACCCATTAACAGGCCAGGAACGATGCCGCCTAGGAATAGGTTTTTGATCGAGATACCGCCAGCAACACCTACAAGGATCAGAGGGATTGAAGGTGGAATAACGGGTGCGATGATACCGCCTGAAGCAAGTAAGCCCATTGAAGGTGCTTCTGGGTATTTCGCTGCTTTCATCATTGGGTAAAGAATACTGACCAAGGCTGCTGCATCTGCTACAGCTGAACCAGAAAGGCCAGCAAGCAGTACCGAAGTCATGATTGCAACGTAACCTAAGCCTCCTTGACGGTGTCCCACGTAAGTGGTTGCTAGGCGAACAATACGCTGCGACAAACCACCCGATGCCATTACTTCACCCGCAATGAGGAAGAATGGAATGGCAAGCAGAGTGAAGCTGTCGACACCATTAATTAAAGACTGCGCAAGAATGTCTGCACTAAAGAAGTCCATGTGAAGCATCAGCGCCATTGAAGACAATAACAGTGCAAACGCAACAGGAAGACCAAGTAAGATTGAGACAATCAATACCGATAAGAAAATGGCTAACGTCATTATTCTTTCTCCTCATCTAAGCTATCTAGCTGCCAGTCGGGCTTGAAGATTCGCATAAAGGCAATCACGCCCATTAACAAACCTGACACCACACCGGCTAAGTAAAATAATGCTGAAGGAAGCCCTGTAAGCTGAGAAATATCTGACCAGTTAGACATCATTTGACGGTATGAACCGACGTAAAGCATGCCGACAGAAATCAGTACTATTACCCAGCAGATACGTCTTAATACGGGTACTGCTTTTGGGAAAAGTCGTTCAGAAAATTCCGCAACAGCGAGGTGTTCACCTCGGCGCAGCACAACGGCAGCACCGAGCATGACAACCCATACAAGACCAAGGCGAGATAGTTCTACAGAGGGACGAAGACCAGAAGAAAAGCCATAACGTAAAACTACGTTAGTAAATACGAGCGCAACCATACAGGTCAGAATGACCGCCATGATGACATCGATACTTTTCCAAATACTCTTTAATACACTTTGCATAACGCTTTCCCTACCTTTGGCTAATTACAGAGACGTAATTTGTTCCCAAATTCCATCGTTAATTTCAATGCCGCCAGCTGCTTCGTGTTTCTTAATGAAGTTTTCAATTTCAGAACCAGCAATCATCACTGAACCCGTTTCTGCAGGCTCTGACTCAAGCACGTAATCGCGGATGCGCTTCATCTCTTGTGCGTAAGTGCTTTGATCCATTGTCTTGCTTAAGTCGATAGCGATAAGGAATTGAGATACACCAAACTCACCACCCATATCTTCAGTCAGCGCTGGTACTGAGTGGCCGCCAGTGATTGCCGTTAGCATCATGTCAAGTACGATTGCCATTGATGAACCTTTCCAGAAACCCATTGGAAGTAGGCGTTTGTTTTCCCACAGTACATGCGGGTCTTTAGTGAGTTCACCTTCGTTGTCAAAGCCACCAACAACAGGTAGTTCTTTGTCAGCAAGCACGAAGTTTTGTAGTTGGCCGTAAGAAAATTGGCTCATTGAACAGTCAACAACCACCGGTGGATCGCCCGCAACCGCCATGATGAGAGGGTTTGAACCAACACGGTGATCTTTACCACCCCATGCTGGCATCACTGCGATTGAGTTGGTTGATGCAATTCCTGCAAAACCTTCGCGAGCCATTTTCAATACGTAAGCACCGCCACGCATCCAGTGGTTAGAATTACGCATACCGACCATGCCAATGCCGTAGTCACGAGCCAATTCCATGGCACGTTCTGCACAGATAAGACCGTTAAGAACGCCAGGACCGTAGTTACAATCCCATTGCTCGAGTGCCCCCATGCTGTTAACGCATTCTGGTTCCGCATTGAGTTTGATTTGACCTTTATCTACTTGGTCAATGAATACAGGAAAACGGTTGATGCCATGTGAGTATGTGCCTTCGTTTGCCATCTCAACAAAACCAGCCGCAAGCTTGGTTGCCATCTCTGGCTTCATGTCGCGAGCTAAAAGGATTCGTTCGTATTCTTGTTGTAGTTTTTCTGTTGATACTAAAGGCATCTGTGTTCTCCGATAATTTGAATTCCATAATACGGAATTAATTATTGTTTTTATTCCGAAGAAATTCTGTGAGCAAAGTTACGAAATATTTCCTTATTAAGTTTTTCTCTAATAACTGTTAACTGGTTAAAAAGTGGAACAAAAATATTTAAAGATTCCGCAATGCGAAACAAAAAGCGTGTTCAGGATCTGGTTTCTACGACTAATTGAGGTGAAATTCGACAATTTGGCGGGATTAAACTTGTCAAAAGATGGGTTATTAACCAACCGTAACTTTACTGAATATAAAATAGTGGCGGTGAAATCTGAGGTGTTGGTCAAATTCGGAGAGGGAAGTACGCACAGTTGACCCGTCTTCTATATAGTGGTTTTGTTGTTTTTGTACTATTGCTTGGTAGATATTTGTGAAGTATTGGAGCCAGCTTCTATGAAAATTGTTATTGCACCAGACTCGTTTAAAGAATCTTTATCGGCGGTATCGGTGGCGGCGTGTATTGAAAAGGGCTTTCGTGAAATCTTTCCTGACGCTGACTATGTGACTTTACCTCTGGCCGATGGTGGCGAAGGTACGGTAGATGTATTGCTACAAGGTTTAGCCGGACAAAAGCGAACAAATAAAGTTCAAGGGCCATTGGGAACATTGATTAGTGCTGAATGGGCGATGTTAGAACCGTCAGTTCAGAGCTCCAAGAGAACGGCTTTGATAGAGATAGCTGCTGCGTCTGGTTTAGACTTGCTGACACCAGAACAGCGCGATCCTTTGGTTGCTTCTTCTTTTGGTACCGGACAGCTGATATTAGAAGCGATAGAGCAGGGTGCTCAAACCATCATTCTTGGATTGGGTGGCAGTGCGACCAATGATGGTGGTGCAGGCATTGTACAAGCGTTAGGTGGTAAATTGCTTGATCGTGCAGGGCAAGAGCTCAGCCGAGGTGGCGCTGTGCTAGCGGATTTGGCTTCAATTGATCTTACAGGCGTCGATTCTCGTTGCTCCGATATTGAGTTGATTGTGGCGTGCGATGTGGATAATCCATTGTGTGGTGATAACGGTGCCAGCTATATATTTGGTCCGCAAAAAGGAGCGACACCTGAACAAGTCTTAATGCTTGATAAGGCGCTTGAGAATTTTGCTCAAGTTGCAGAAACGCAAGGTTATGCCGGTGGCGATGAGCCTGTTTACAAGCGTACGGGTTATGGTGCGGCTGGTGGCACGCTGATGGGGCTTGGTTTGTTATTCAATATCCAAATTAAACCCGGCATTGAGATGGTGCTCGATGTTTTGCAAGCTGATGATCTATTGAAAGGTGCCGACTTGGTGATTACTGGCGAAGGGCAGATGGACAACCAAACTCTGCAAGGGAAAACGCCTTATGGCATTGCTAAACGAGCGAGCTTACAAGGCATTCCGATCATAGGCATTGCTGGCTCACTGGGAACAGAAGTAGAAGCACTTTATGGTGAAATGAACAGCTTGTTTGGTACGGTTCGTTCTCCTCAGTCACTTGACCAAGTTCTGCTAGAAGCCGAACTAAACCTTACCAGAACGGCGAGAAATATCGCTGCGACTCTGAAAGTAGGCCATGCGATCTTGAAATAAAGTGAGGTTTGACAATTGGTTACTTAACATCATGGTTCGATAGGTTTTATAGATAGCAACGATAAATAGAAACGATTATATTTTATACCATTAGAGGTCTATTCTATATCCATAATATTTTAGGGGCTTTTGAAAGGAAGCCAGTATAAATATCAAGGTGCACTCACTATTGCTGCACCTTTGGACCTTAAGGAATAGATCATGAGTAAAAAACTAACTACAGCTGCGGGTTGTCCTGTTGCTCATAACCAGAATGTTCAAACTGCGGGTAAGCGCGGTCCTCAACTTCTTCAAGATGTTTGGTTTTTAGAAAAGATGGCGCATTTTGACCGCGAAGTCATTCCAGAGCGTCGTATGCACGCGAAAGGTTCAGGCGCTTACGGTACATTTACTGTTACGCATGACATTACCAAATACACCAAGGCAAAACTGTTTTCTGAAATAGGCAAAAAGACCGACCTGTTTGCACGTTTTACAACGGTGGCGGGTGAGCGTGGCGCTGCCGATGCTGAGCGTGATATCCGTGGCTTTGCATTGAAGTTTTATACTGAAGAAGGGAACTGGGACATGGTGGGTAACAACACGCCAGTATTCTTCCTTCGTGATCCTCTCAAGTTCCCAGATCTAAACCATGCGGTTAAGCGTGACCCGCGCACCAACATGCGCAGTGCGAAAAACAACTGGGATTTCTGGACCTCTCTACCTGAAGCGCTTCACCAAATCACCATCGTAATGAGTGACCGTGGTATTCCTGCGACTTACCGTTATATGCATGGTTTTGGTAGCCATACATTCAGCTTTATTAATGCAGACAACGAACGTTTCTGGGTTAAGTTCCACTTCAAATCTCAGCAAGGTATTAAGAACTTGTCTGATGCAGAAGCGGCACAAGTGATCGGCGATGACCGCGAAAGTCATCAACGTGATCTGCTAGACAGCATTGATAATCAAGACTTCCCTAAATGGACACTGAAAGTACAAGTGATGCCAGAAGCGGATGCGGCAAAAGTGCCATACAACCCGTTCGATCTAACTAAGATCTGGCCGCACGCAGATTATCCATTGATTGAAGTAGGTGAGTTTGAATTGAACCGTAACCCACAAAACTTCTTCGCTGAAGTTGAGCAGTCTGCATTCAACCCGGCAAACGTGGTTCCGGGTATTAGCTTCTCACCAGACAAGATGCTACAAGGCCGTCTGTTTGCTTACGGTGATGCACAGCGCTACCGTTTGGGTGTTAACCATCAGCATATCCCAGTGAACGCACCTCGTTGTCCTGTACACAGCTACCACCGTGATGGTGCGATGCGTGTCGATGGTAACTTTGGTAGCACATTGGGCTATGAGCCAAACAACGAGGGCCAATGGGCAGAGCAACCAGACTTTGCAGAACCGGCATTGAGCCTAGATGGTGCTGCAGCGCATTGGGATCACCGCGAAGATGAAGATTACTTCTCGCAACCGGGTGATCTGTTCCGTCTAATGACACCAGAAAAACAAGCGATTCTGTTTGATAACACAGCGCGTAACCTAGGCGGCGTGCCTAAAGAGATTCAACTGCGTCACCTAAGACACTGTTACAAAGCCGATCCAGCTTACGGTGAAGGCATTGGTAAACTGCTTGAAATCGATGTAAGCGAATTTAAGTCGTAATCAATAAGTTTGATTAGTTAAATGAAAGGCCGTTGAGTGAATCATTCAACGGCCTTTTTTGATCGTGCTGTGTATTAGGTGAGTCATGTAAGTCGTACCAATTACTTGAAAATTAGCACCATTTCTATTGATAGTTTTTGCCTATCAAATTAATAAACTCATCCCATTATATTTAGTTAGGGTAACGGATTATCCTAAGGCTATCAGTTTATAAAGTAGAAGAGTTTGAGATGAGTAAGAGCGCATTAATCGTTGAAGGTGGGGCAATGAGAGGCATCTTCGCAGCAGGAGTATTGGACACCTTTATGCAAGACGATTTCCGTCCTTATGATTTTGCCATCGGCGTATCAGCAGGTGTGTCGAACCTCGTTGGTTACTTATCTCAAGCGCCAAAGCGCAGTTATAACGTGATTACTACCATGGCGACCGACAAAACCTTCTTTAATCCAACTCGCTTTGCTAAAGGCGGTAACTTGGTGGACGTGAAGTGGTTGTGGGATGAATCTAACCATCGTTATCCACTGGATTGTGGTGAGCTGTTCTCAAGTGTTCCTTTAATTGCTGCTGTAACTAACGTCGATACTGGCAGTGCAGACTACTATCACATCAAGCCAGAAAACCTTTCTAACGTGGTTGAAGCAACAACAGCTCTACCTATCGCTTACCGTGAAACACCGTGCTTCTCTGGTGGTTGCTATACCGATGGTGGTGTAGCCGACTCTATTCCGGTTCGCGAAGCCTATCGTCGTGGTGCACGAGACATTACGGTGATTCTTTCTCACCCATTAAGCTACCGAATGAAGCCGCAGAAGTATCAGTGGATGCTGAAAAAGCTGCTAAAGAAATTCCCGAATATTGCAGAGTCGATGGCGGTGCGTGCCGAAAACTATAACCAGTCTTTGGAGTTCATTCGTAACCCTCCAAAAGATGCGACCATCAAGGTGATTGCGCCACCAGAAGCGTTTGCAGTGAAGCGTTTGACAATGGATCAAACGGTCTTGAATGCAGGTTATGAGATGGGTGTGAAAGCAGGGGAAGAGCACCTTGCCATTAGAAACGGTGTCTATGGCTTAGATACCGAAGATTGTCATTTCTGCGTTTAGAACTGTTTTTGAATGCGGGATAAACGAGAAGCCACGCTGTTCACTTAGGACTAGCGTGGCTTTCTATTTCTAGATTGAGTCTATTACTAACTCAGTCTGCTATTAACTCAAGTTGTTGTTAAACCAGTTCGTTGCCGCTGGTGTTACCTGTAAAAAAGGCATCAACACTGGTGAGCGTTGTATTGGCAATGTTGAACAGAGCATCTTTAGTCAGGAAGGCTTGGTGACCTGTGAACAATACGTTGTGACAAGCAGATAAGCGACGGAATACGTCATCCACAATCACATCGTTAGATTTGTCTTGGAAGAACAACTCTTTCTCATTGTCGTAAACATCAAGGCCAAGCGCGCCAATCTTGCTTTGTTTCAACGCTTCGATTGCTGCGGTTGAATCCAGTAGTTCACCACGGCTGGTGTTGACGATCATCACGCCATCTTTCATTTTCTCAAATGCCGTTGCATCCAACAGGTGGTAGTTCTCTTTACTCATTGGGCAATGCAGAGAAATCACGTCAGATTCTTGGTAAAGCTCGTCGAGCTCAACGTATTTAGCGCCCAGTTCTTTTGCCAATGGGTTCGGGTATGGGTCGTAGCATAGGATGTTCATGCCTAAACCTTTCAGAATACGCATGGTTGCTAGCCCAATTTTGCCAGAGCCGATCACACCAACAGTTTTACCGTGGAAGTTAAAGCCAACCAAACCCTCAAGAGAGAAGTTCGCATCACGAGTGCGTTGGTATGCTTTGTGTAGTTTACGGTTCAAACACATCATCATGCCAACCGTGTGTTCTGCTACCGATTCTGGTGAGTAAGCCGGAACGCGAACCACTTGCAGACCAAACTCTTTGGCTGCATCTAAATCGACTTTATCAAAACCGGCACAGCGCATCGCAATCAGCTTAGTGCCGCCTTTCGCTAGAATCTCTAGCACATCTCGCGATAGGTCGTCGTTTACAAACGCACAAACGACTTCGTTGTCGTGCGCCATTTTTGCTGTTGTTGTAGTGAGGCGAAAATCGTGAAAATGGAACTCGGCGTCGAGTTCGCCTTTTGCAAGTTCAAATGATTTTTCGTCGTATGACTTTGAGCTAAAAAAAGCAATGTTGAGCATGGCTTCCTCTCTTACCTAAAAAATGAATACCCCAATCATTTTTGATTTCATATGGGGTTAAAGCTAACAACTCGTCCAGTGTGCTAGAGTTTTTTTCTGTTGTCTATCACCATTAGTCATTGTAATTACTATGGTTATTTGGTCTGTTGTCTTCACTTATTGAACATTAAAAATCACAGTACGAGGCAGCTTGCTTATAAGTTCATCAATATTGAATGGATCTTACTTTCGGGTGTTGAACATCTTCTTAGTCTCTTTCTCAGACCAGAAGTTAATGTTGAATTGTGCGTCGTCGCTAAGCTCTACTCGATGCCAATATTGAGGTGGACTTGTGGCAAATTGCCCAGCCAGGATCGTAATAACACTTTCCGGTTCTGTCGCGTCGGCATCGGCAAAACCATAGAAGGTGACGGTGCCTTCCATTACGCAGATCTGCCCGAATACACCTTCTGCGGTGTTGTGGTGATTAAGCAATGCAGCCGGTATGTTGTCTTTGGTGAAAAATGGCGTTGAACGTTGAATTTTCCAGTGTGACGGAATACGTAAATGACTCATATAAAACCTCTTGTCTGTATTTTGAATACAAGCTTTAGCTTTGATTGAATTGGTGACCGTGATTACCAGTAGTTTTCACTGCTGAATTGGCCGGGCTTTCGGCGTAAGTGCTTCTCGAAACCTAAGTTGGTTAGTGCTTCACTTGTGTCGCGAACCATTTGCGGATTGCCACAAAGGTAGAAAAAACTGCGGGTTTGATTGAAAGTGACAGACGTGGTTTGCTCAAGGTCGCCTCCAAGTAACAAGCTTGGGATTCGTCCGCGCAAAGTTCCGGTGACTGATTCTCTAGAAATAATTGGCACATATTGTAGTTTCCCCTGAAAGTGTTCAACGAGTTGATTGATTCGATCTTGATACGTGAGGTCTTGCTCTGTTCTTACGGCATGAACCAGTACAAGGTTTTTGAACGAGGTGATTTTTTCAGATTCAGAGCCGTTTTGCTGTTGTATCTGCATGCTTTCGAGCATTGAGATAAAAGGCCCAACGGCGGTTCCGGTTGAAAGCATCCATAGATCGTCGGCGATCTATGGAATCTCATTTAGCGTCATAAAGCCGCTTGGGTCTTTGCCTACAAATATGTCATCGCCTACCTTCAACTCATGAAGTTGAGGTGAAAGCTGCCCGTTCTGATCCTTAATAATCAAAAATTCCAGATGTTGATGACCTTGTTCGTGCTCTGGCGCATTCACCATCGAATAAGCACGTCTGACAAGCTCCTCCTCGTTGTTAAGCAAGCCAAGTTTCGTGAACTGACCTGCCTGATAGGGAGAGACGGGAGCACTGACTTGCAGCGAGAACAGTTGATCTGTCCATTGTGTTTTATGTAAGACTTTGCCAGTTACCAAACCATGAGGAATATCTGTCATATCATCACCTTTACTTAGAGAAGTTATCTCATTAAGGATACTCAACTATTTACACTTTGGAGTTGCATGTACCATGCCATTAATGAGAATGCTTATCAATACTAATCGTTTTGGTGAGGGCGATTCTAAATGATGTCAAATGGACTCTGCCTTGGTTAGTCTAAATGACCTCTTTATTGTTTTTTGATGTGGCACTTTCAGATTAAGGGGAGAGATTGATTTATGGGCACAGACCAAAATTAGTTCCGTGGTTTGACCCTTAATGTATTCACCAATAACTAAAGAGAATATTTTATAGATGAGTATAATGGCGGCTTTCGATCTCAATATAGCCGTGTTTTATGCTTGATAATCTTCGTATGGCCTTGAACGTGTTGTTCGTGACCATCAATACCGCAATGACTGCGTTTACCGTGAGCTTTTTTGGCCTCATCAAACTGATTCTTCCAATCTCTATTGTTCAAAAGTCATGTACTCGCTTAGCGAATTTCACATTTTGGTGTTGGGCTTCGCTCAATCTTTGGATGTTGAATGTGAATAACGATATCGAGTGGCAAGTTGAGGGCGGGGAAGACATCTCGACTAAGCAATGGTACTTGATGATGTCGAATCACCTCAGTTGGGCGGATATCGTGATCTTGTCTTCGATCTTGAAAGACAAGATGCCAATGACTAAGTTCTTCCTTAAGCATGAATTGCTGTACGTTCCTTTTGTTGGTTTGGCTTGTTGGGGCTTGGATATGCCTTTCATGAGACGTCACTCACGTGAGTTTTTGATTCGTAACCCTGAGCGTCGCAATGATGATTTCGATGCAATTAATAAGGCATGCACTAAGTTCAAATGGGCACCGACAACCTTGGTAAATTTTGTGGAAGGGACTCGTGCAAACCACGAGAAACTGGCGACAGCGAAAACACCTTATCGACATCTACTTAAACCGAAAACAGGTGGTGTGGCGTTCGCTCTATCGGCAATGGGCCCAATCTTGGATGGTATTGTGGATGTTACTTTAGCTTACCCAGAAAATCAGGCTTCTCCATTTGAAGACATGCTGAAGGGTAAAATGACCAAGGTGGTGGTGCGTATTAAACTGCACCCAATGGATGAGAACGTGAACGGTAATTATTTTGAAGATAAAGCGTTTAAACGTCGTTTCCACAGTTGGTTGAATAGTACGTGGAAAGAGAAAGACGACTATCTTGATACGGTTTATGCTCTTGATACGGTTGATGAACCTGATGTCGCTTATAAGAAACAAGAACAGTAAGATCATACCAAATCGATAGCATCAAAAAAGCCGATAGTTCATTGAACTGTCGGCTTTTTTATTGATTGGACTTTGTCTACTCAAACAGTGCAGTCAGTGCTCACTATGTTTTAAAGCGCTAAAACAAGGATGGTCAAAGAGTGAGGAAGTTAAATCGCTTGGTAAGCCTCAATGATGTGCTTAACCTCACTGATTTTGCCTTGCTTCTCTTGTCCTTGATGGATGCGCAAGTAGTGCTGCAATGTTTTGGCTTTGTATTGCTGTGATACTTGCTTCTGTTGTTCACAGTTCGGAGTCCAGATCTTGTCGCCGACGTTTGATATCTCCGTTACCGTTCGGTTATTGCCGTTTTCATCTAGATTTTTGTCGCTTTCACCTTGGTTATTGCTGACCAATAAAATCTCGTAGTAACGACGGTTCTCTTCAATTAACACTTCATCAATTAGGCCGAAATTGAGCGCCTTTAAATGATTTCTTAGCTCGAATTGCTGATGAACCGGGCAAAGCAAAAAATCGATCGCTTTGTCTGGATGCTTACAATGAATATCGTCGACGAGCTTTTGTGTTAGATCGCCTCCCACACCCGCAATAATGACCAGATGTCTGCCAGTGTGCTTTTCCAATGGAATCGCTGCGACATCCAAGCAGTAGACTTGCCATTGGCTAGTAACCTTTTGCTTTGCGGTTTCACCTTGGGGAAAGTAACGAGTTAGTTTGCCTTCTAGTTCATTCATCAGAGAAGGGACGATATCGACAAAATGAATCTGCGGTGCTTTGTGGTCAGATAATAGTTGAACACCCAAGAAGCCGTGATCACAACAACAGTCCCAAATATGTTGGTAGTCATTACTGACAAGGGAGTGGAGAGTTTGCAGTCGGTTACTTAGCTTCATAAGGCTCGTATCGTTAAAAAAGGGTATTGTTGTATCGAACGCGCATTGTAATGACTTTCCATAAAAACAAAAGCACCTAGGGGATTAATCCTAGGTGCTTTTTCGTTATCGGTATCGTACCAATCGGTGTGATACGAGCGTGTTAGCTAATGTCTACGACGCTTTGGCTACGCCTCTAATGTGACCTTCTACTCGATTCTTTCCAAGTTGTAGTGCGATAAGCTTTGCTTGTTCCGCAAGGGCTAAAGCAGAGTCTGTTTCGCCGTCTATTTGCGAAAACCCGACGCTGATACTGAGTGACAATGTGATATCCGGAGTGACAATGGTTTTCTCGGCGATGCTGACTCGACATTGTTCCAATTGGTGCTTGGCATCCTTCGCATCATTCGCTTTGAATAAAACGGCGAACTCCTTGTCCCCAACTCGAGCAAGGCAAAGCCCTTTTGGCTTAGGGAAGTAAGAACGCATCGCTTCTGCGGCAAGCTTTATCATCTTGTCGCCAATCGCTTCACCGTAAGCTCGATTTACGTGGTCAAAGTTATCGATATCGAGCAGAGCTACATAGGTATCGGGTTCGCATGCGTAGTTGTCGATCGCGATGTTAAAACTACTTTTGTTGTCTAACTGAGTCATGAGATCTTTACTGCTCAATTGATGGTGGAGCAGTAAGTTAGACAACGAGACTTCGGTGTAATCTTTGATCATACGTAAAATACTTTGGCTGATCGGCAAGGGCGCATTGACGTAAATCACCGCGATTAGCTGGTTACGAGAGTGCAAAGGGATACAGTAGTGGCGTTGGAGTATTTTGAGTTTACGTGCCAATGGATCCGCGTATTTGCTGCTTCGATAAGCCATGCTTTCGGGAGAAAATCGCTCAGCAAGGGCTTTGTCAGAATGTACCCTTGATTTGTTTCCATGATAATCGATGGTACTGAATGAATGGCTCTCTGCTTGATAAAGGCAGAATTGAATGCCTTTTTGATAGGTAAAGCTATTGAATATGGCTTTTAACTCTCGTTTAAAGCTGGCGAGATCATCAACTTTATTCAGTTGAGATAACGACATGTTCAAGCGGTGAGCTAGGTAGTGTGCGCCAATCCATAATAGAAGCAGTGACCCGAGTACCACGCCAGTTAGCGTAAATTGGTGTGAGCTGGTGAGTATGTCGTGACGATCAGTGCCCGAGACGAATACCCAGTTTAAGCTGTTGTCAGCATCAAATACCGTTATTTTGAAATTATCTTGATAGTAGTATTCGTGTTGGCCGACGGTCTCACCTTGAGAGAGTTGGTGGCTGATGCCTGCATGATAGCTGATGGATTTGGAGCCAATGCGTTTCGGATCAGGATGGAAAACCAGTCGTTCGGTTGCTCTATCAACCACAAATACATAGCCACGGTCTAATGTCTTTAAGTCTCTCAGGCCTTGTGTGGTATGCAAAAGGTCAAACTCAATCCATATTTCTTTGTTCAACTTTTCCGTCGTGTGTTTGATCGCGAAAACCCAACGACCATCGGGTTTTTGATAGATAGAAGAGATGTAAAAACCTTCTACAACACTATCAATTGGATTCCACTGGATGGCATTGATCTGCTCATTAGAAAGAGGCAGGCCACGAGTTGAAATATATTGTTGGGATTGAGGCTGGTATTGAACAATATCGGAGAAGTTAGGTGTTCTCTTAAGAATATTGTCACTGATGTCCCTGAATTTTTGTTCACCGACGGGGCCTGATGTAGATAAGCTTAAACTGGTTTCCAAAAAATAGAGTTTGCCGAATGTGGCTTCGATGTTGGAATTGATGATGGAACTTGCGATACGAATATTTGATAGTGATTGTTCTTTTGCTGTCGTTTCTACTTTTTCAAGTTGAGCTGCAGCAAGATAGAGCATCCCTCCAGTTAATAAAATAATGTATGGTTTAAAAAGCCGAATTAATGTTTTAGGTAAAGCCATGATATCCAAAGACGTTATAGATTCATTTTTATAGTACGGCCATACTAAACAGTTTTCGTAATCACATCAATGCAAAATGTTCCATATAAAAAATTGAGTTTGTGACGTTCAGCTAATAAAAAAGCCAGTCATAAACATAACTGGCTTCTATGGCTTCGCGCGTTCTATTAAGCTGGTTTGGCTTTTAACCTAAACCGAATCTGTCTTGTTTGGCGAATAGTGCAAAATTGCCATTGAAACGGGAGATAACAGCATTTCACCTTCGGCATGACCCGGTTTCACGTTTCGCAAGTTGGTATCACAGATGGTTACCCAGTCTTGCTGACGGTCACTCGGTAAAGAAAATCGAGCAGGAGCGTTGGTTTGGTTGATCAGATAAATCAACTCGTCGCCATCTTTGCCGATGCCTAAATGCAAGGCTACGGAGCTTAAACGGTTCCAATCATCATGTTCCATGATTGTGCCATCAACACGGCTCCAGAATATACGGTTAGAGTTACGTTTATCGCCACTGAACGCTTTGATAAACGGCACCATGTATTGCTGACGTGCGGAGATCATCTCAGATAACCAAGCCTTGAAGTAAGTCTTACGCTCGGAATCTTCCCAGTTGAGCCAGCTGGTGACGCCGTCTTGGCAGTACGCGTTGTTGTTACCCTTTTGAGTATGAGATAACACATCGGCCGTCAAAATATGCGGAATACCGAATGCAAATAACAGGCTTGCCATGAAGTTACGTTTTTGCTTTTCACGTGTTGCGATAACCAAAAGGTTTTCTGTGTTGCCTTCAACACCATAGTTTTCAGAGCGATTATCACCGTGTCCATCGCGGTTGCTCTCACCATTTTCTTCATTGTGCTTATGTTTATAAGAAACAAGATCTTGCATGGTGAAACCATCATGATAAGTGATGTAGTTGACGGTTAATTTGTACGGCCAGTGTGCGGCACTGTAGATGTCACGAGAGCCCATTAAGCGAGTCGCAAACTCTTTCAAGTAGCCTTGGTCGCCACGCCAGAAGCTACGAGTGATATCTCGCAGTTTGTCGTTACACTCATTCCACCCCAACGGAAAATTGCCAACTTGGTAGCCATTTGGCCCGATGTCCCATGGTTCTGCTATTAACTTGGTTTCTTTCAATACCGGATCTTGGGCAACGGCTTTGAAGAAAGCAGCCTCAGGATTGTAGTTATCGCCTTCGCGGCCCAGTGTTGCTGCCAAATCAAAACGGAAGCCGTCGACTTGGAACTCACTAACCCAATAGCGCAGTGTATCCATTACTAAGTTAAGTGCTGGTTGGTGGGTGAGGTCGACCGTATTACCACAACCGGTGAAGTTCGCGTAATGACAGCCATGCTTAATGTAGTAGCGACTATCGAGTGCTTTTAGGTTGAAGGTTGTGCCGCCTTCACCGCCTTCTGCTGTGTGGTTGTAGACGACATCGAGAATGACTTCGATACCGTTGCGGTGCAGTTCTCGAATCGCGGTTTTGAGTTCACTAACGGCGTCTTTCTCTGCGTAGCGAGGGTCTGGCACCATAAACAAATATGGATTGTAACCCCAGTAATTCACTTTCCCCATATCCAATAGGTGGGGTTCATGCATGCACGCAGCAATAGGTAAAAGTTGTAGAGAGTTGATATTTTGCTGTTTGTAGAACGCGAGCATTTCAGGGCTAACTAGCCCTAAGTAACGGCCTTTAGTATGGGTCGCGACTTCAGGGTGAAGCTTAGATAGGCCTTTTACATGGGTTTCGAAAAGAACGGTCTCTTCTCGGCTAATACGCGGCTTGTCTACATCTTGCCAGTCGAAAGTGTCATCAATAACGACACATTTCGCCATCGAAAAGCTTTTTTCATTGGTATACGGTGTGACGTAATCGAGCGGTTCGCTGATTGCTTTAGCGTAAGGGTCTGAAAGCAGAATTGGCCCATTTTCAGTTTCAGCAATGAAGCCGTATTTTTGTCCTACTTTTATTCCGTCGATAAACACATATCGAATATCAGCGTATTCATTTTCCAATTTATAAGTGGTGAACTCATCGTTCTCGTCAAAGAGAGCGAGGGAAAGGGATTTACAGTCAGGAGAATAAATTGAGAAGTTGCAGCCAGTGTTACCTAGCGTTGCGCCTAGTGGATAAGGGCGAGCGAGCGTTCTAGTCATTGCTTGATTTCTTGTTCGTTTATCGACATCAGTGAACTATAAGTAAAAAGCTTTGTCACAGTAAGGTCAAGCAACTTCACACAATAATTATTGTTAAAAAAATAATTAATCGATGAAGTTCAAATTATATATTTGAACTAGATCTCATTTAATATGAATAATTAGATCTGTGTGCTGTCTACTCCTCCTGAATTAAGTGATCTAACTCCTGTAAACACCGTTCTGTATAATTCCTACTCCCTTCTCATCCCCCTTAATTTAGTTCAGGGCGGAGGAAGTCAAACTTGTCATCCCCTCTTAATATTGGCTCCGTTGAAACGAATCAGGGGAAACCCTAAACCTCTCTATCTTACGTCCGCCATTACTGCCTTTGGTTGTCGCAAGAGAGCAAAAATATAAAAACCTAAAATAAATCGTCCTTAATGGAGTTAAGAATGAAAAAAGTAAGTTTGATTGCTGCAGCGGTGACTACTGCACTTATGGCTGGTTCTGCATTTGCTGAGAATGAAGTTGCACTGGATGTAACAAGCGGTGACTCTGCAATGGAAGTAGAGGTGAAAAACCCTACTGATGTTATCGCTGACGGTTGGGAAGTGCATGGTTATATGTCTTCCAACGTTCGTGTAGTAGATGGTAAAACAGTAGACACTGAGTTTGGTCGTCCAGACTACAAAACAGCAGGCACTCACGGTAAGAGTACTAACCAAGTAGAATTCTCAATCAAAAAACACAGTGAATATGAAAATGGTGTGTGGGCAGATTATGTAGTTCGTACTGAATTTGGTAACGGCAACTCTTATGCTTACTCGTCTGATGGTGATGAGGCTGTACGCGATGAAGATGGTTTTGCGGTAAAAGAAGCTTTTGTTGAACTAGGTGGCATTTTAGGTGAAGATACTTCTATCTGGGGTGGTCAACGCTTCCTAAACCGTGCTGCGGGGATTCTTTCTGGTGAGTTCTGGAAACAATCTTCAGGTATTGGTGCTGGTATCCAAACTAAGCTTGACGGCAAAACCGCGGGTATCGCCTATGTAATGGCGGATCCGACGGATTCTTTTGGTGACAAGCATAAGACTGAACCTCGTACCACATTATCTTCTGTTGACCTATACTATTACGGCGTTGATACGGGTATTGGTAGTCTAGACTTTGACTTTAAATATGGTCAACAAGCACTTGATGGAGATAACGATGATGGCTTTGGTGCTGCTGTAACATTGAACACTAGCTACTACGGCCTAGATGGCTGGACACAAAACGCCATTGCTTACGGTAAAGGTGTAATGCAAAACCGTGGTGTTAACTTTGGTAACTGGTCAGGCGGTGACGATAATGCAGAATCATTATTCTTAACGTCTTATGGTGTGCTTAATATCTCTGAGAAATGGCAGCTAGGTACGGAAGTGGTGTACTTTACAGCTCTTGACCAATTGTTTGGTGCTGACGGTTTGACTCGTTACATGGTTGCTGCTCGTCCTTCTTACAAGCTGAACGACAACGTTCGTTTAGAAGCAACGGCTTCTTACGGTCACGAAGAGGGTGATGAAGGTTACTTTGGTGGTCGTACTGGCGATGCTGTAGAGAGCGATATTCTTAACCTAGAAATTGCAACTGCATTTACAGCGAACTCTGACTACTTCGGTCGTCCACAAGTTAAGCCTTACATTAGCTACATTAAAGCTGATGATGAAGCAAGTGCTAAACAAATTGGTATCGATAACGGTAAAGACGAATTTGTATTCGGTGTACACACTGAAATTTGGTTCTAAACCGTTTAAAGTATAAGGCAGCCATTGGCTGCCTTTTTCCGTTTCCCCCAACAACAACCAATAGTGAGAGAGATTACAATGACAAATAAAAGCTCTATGTTAGCCGTGGTACTAGGTGCCTTGCTAAGCGGTTGTGCTTCCGATGCTCAGGTTCAAACTAAACTCGATGCACCCACTAATGCAGAAGTATGCTGCAGCGATTTTTCGCAGTACCCATACGCACAATTGAATGATAATGAAGATTTAAAGTTTGATATCGACTTGGGGTCACCTGTCGGTACATTTACAACAGGTAATAGCCACTTTGCAGCGTTCAAGTTCAGCGAGCGCTCAGGGGAGATGGTCGTTAAGCTATCGAGCTTGATGATCGATGATTCAGTTTTTGCTCCAGAAGCCATGCTTCTAGATGAAAACTTTAAGCCAGTGCAAACATTGAAGTTTGAAGACTTTAAGGTTCAGGCATCCGACGCTTTTACTCGCACGAGTTACATTGAACGCTTGCGTATTGATGCGAGCAAGACACCTTATATTATTATCTACACGCCTGCTGATGAGCTTGGCAATAAGGTGAAAGTTGATCACCCAGCAAAGGTGCGAGCAAAAGAATTTGGTGAGGTGATGCCTATGGTCACCGATCCGGTATACACCAATCAATTAGGTGGTCGTTTAGAGTTAGAAATTAAAACTTTAAAACTTCGCCCTTACCGTGCTAAACCTGCCGTAGCGCCAGTCGTTGCTGCCCCTGCCGCTATGGCAGCGACTGCAACAGCTGTTGTACCGAAGAAAGCAGACACGCAGATACGTGTGCAGCAAGAGACAAAAGACTTCTATTTGTCTGCTATACAAAATGCGGTGAAGTCAGGTGATATACCGAAAGCTTTAGGTTTGTTAGATGAAGCGAAGGCGCTTAATGTTGAAGGTGCACAAGAAGCTTTTGTGCGAGCCGTCAACGCAAAATAGCTTGTTCGCTTGTTCGCTTGTTAGTTAGTTTAATAGATTAGTAGGCTTAATGGCTTAGCAGTCCAGCATCTTAGTCGCTTAGATAGAGATAGAGATAGAGATAGAGATAGAAATAAAGATAGAACGCTCCTTTAAAGGGGCGTTTTTTATATCTGAATTTATAGACACTTCAAATTTAGAGGTCGTTATGCAATCTGAATTGATTATTATCGATGAGTTCTTTATTCCACAGTTGAATCGAACTCGAACGCTCCGCATTTACCTTCCTGCGGGGTATCACCAAGCAGAGCACGCTTATCCTGTCTTATACATGCATGATGGACAGAATGTCTTTGAGAAGTCTACAGCGACGTATGGGATGTGTTGGGACGCACAAACGACACTCGATGAGATGCAAAGGCTCGGTAAGTTATCCGGGTTAATTGTTGTCGCCATCGACAGCAGTCATGAGCTTGATGGCATGGAGCGTTACAATGAGTATTCGCCTTGGCGCGCTAACCAAGAGATAAAAGAGTTGGGAGTTGGTGATGAGCTACTTAAATTTGGTGGTGAAGGGGACGAGTATATGGCGTTTATCTGTCATACATTGAAGCCTTATATAGACCAAAGATACAGAACAAAGCCGAACCGAGAGTTTACGTACCTTGCTGGCAGTTCAATGGGCGGGCTAATTAGCTTATATGGTGGCTCACTGTACCAGAATACTTTTGGCGTGCTTGGGGTCTTCTCTCCGGCGTTTTGGTTCAATAAATCCTCATACTTCGAGTATATGAAAGAGTTTAACTTTCTGTCTCCAACGAAAATATATATGGATATGGGAACGAATGAAGCTCGTGAAGAGGCAAGCGTAGATTTTGCTGACGTTTATCTGAGTGGTTCAAGGGCAATGAACACGTTACTCACTCAAAAGCCGAACGTGACGCTGTTTTATCAAGAAGGGCAAGGTCATCAACACAATGAACTGGCTTGGTCGTTGCGATTCCCGGATTTTATCGACTTTATTTTTAGACAATAAAAGAAGGCCTAACTCCGTTTTGTCTTCGTAACCGGTGTATTAGGCCTGCTTTTTTATCGCTTTATAGCCGTATCACTTTATACGCCTATAAAGCGATAGGCTTAGTATCAGCAAAGCTAGTCCTTGGCTGCTGACAATTTTTGCTTATTGCGCTTGTTCAACAGGTAGTCCTTGCTCATCAAGCTGTTGTGTTGCCTTGCAAAGTCGGGCTTGGCAAATTGTAAATCGCGTAAGATGGCGTTATTTGGCTTTGGTTGAATCTCAAACTGCGCTTGTTTGTCGTTGACCGTGACCTGTTGTTGGTGACTGTCGATCATGATCTTCAACGATTGTGTTAATGGTGTCGAGATTACGGCAACAGACTCACGGTTTATGTCTAGCGTAAGCACTAACGTGATTTCGGGACTTACCGTATCTTCTAGATTTGACTGAATCTTGTAATGAGAAATCCCATTTTTGGATTCAAATGACAGTCGTAGCTGGTTTCCTTGACCAAAAGGCAACGAAGCCACTAATTCGCTCCAACAACTTGGGAAGTTTGGTGTTAGGTGTACCTGATTGTCCAATAAGCGTGGGCAATATCCCAAATAGTCCTGTTGCGCGTTACGAGCGTATTCTGAAACAGACCAGGCTTGAGCAAACGTCCCTGATTCTACAAGGTCGCGGTCACTTTCTTGGAAAGCATCCAAATTTTCACTCATTGTCCCTCTACAGCCTTGTGTAAGGATCTGTTTTGCCAAGTTTTTGGATAGCTGGTAACTGAGATCTTGCTGCTTAAACTTGTTGAGCGCCGTAATAGTAAAGCCCGCATTCCACCCCCAGATCGTCCCGTTGTGATAAGCCGCGTCCTTGTGGTACATGGCTTGATTGTCGTGATAAGGATGAAAATCGACATGCTCTTGTTGTAAGGAGCAGATCCCCCATGGGAACAATAGCGTTTCTACCGCGTTCTTGACGATGTATTGCTCTCTTTCATTCTGATTCAGCGGACTTTTCTGAGGAATTGAAATCGTCATCAACTGATTCGGACGCACGCTATAATCAGGCACATCACCTTGCGATAAATGGTCGGCTAGGCGATGGTTTGTATCATCCCAAAACTTGGTGGCGAAACTCTCTTTCACTTTTCCAGCTTGGATTGCCCAGCTCTTTTCTGATTCAGAGTCGCCCACCAGAATAGCGAGTTGAATAGCGCAGTTTAAGCTTTCAAACCACAAAGCTTGGATGTCATTGGCTTTAGGGCCGCGAGGAGACCAAGGTGTCATCCCATCAATTTTTGCATCCATCCACGTATCAGGGTGGCGATGTGCCATCAGACTATCTTTATTCAAATAATCTTCATTCAAGCTATCTTCATTCAAGTAGTGTTTTTCGACACCCGTGATGAAACGCTTGAGAGTAGGGTAAATGGCCTTAGCGAACGCCACATCGCCAGAGTAGTTGATGTACTCAAGGGCTTCACGAATCATCCAAGGAGTACCATCGGTGGTGTTATAAATGATGTTCGTTTTACTCGTCACTCGATTCGGGATTCGGCCGTAATTTGTGGAATTTTCGTCGAGCATCTGCATGGACGCAAAGTTTTCAATGATCTCTTTTGCTTCACTAAACAGCCCATTAACCAAGCTTGTGCCCGACAAAGCGATAAAGGTGTCACGGCCCCAACAGTCCTTGAACCAAGGCAATCCAGCCCATATGCCCGTGCCGAACTCATGACTCACAAAGGTTCGGCTTGCAAGGCGCGACCACATGACCGCTCGGTTGTATTCAAGGTCGTTGGTCCACAAATAATTATTGGTTAAGAACTCATAAATCCGCTGTTGGTGAAGAACGTGTTCGTTATTTTTGATCGCTTGATTAACCAATGAGCTAGCGGTTTCAAGAGTTTCAGCAAAGCCGAGATAGACGACGAGTTCAGTTTGTTTATCTGACGTCGTGAGCATGAGTTTTGTATTGCTCTCTGAGAGCTGAACTAGGTCGCGAAGTTCAGGGTGAGCGTCTAGCGAGATCTCTCGTGCATGTACAGGATGATTGCTTGCGATGGCGACAAACCTTGGGCAGCCGTCTGGGCAAACTTGAGGGCTGAGTTCTATGACGATGTTTGAGTCTGAGGTATGAACTTTAGAGTGAGTGGTCGGTATGTTGAGTTCTGGAATTAGGCTTAAAGCACTCGGTTTGTTTGACGACACAGTGAGTGATACAAGTCTGGAGCCTTGAATCAGGCTCAACGACTCGCGGCTATGATCATAGTGATGCTCAATACCATAAGGCGTCAGGCTGGCGCGCTCTGCCTCTAACTTGTTATTGAACTTGCCGTCGATATAGCTGGCGAAGGTTCCCAGTATCCAACCTTGGTGGTGACGATATTTACCACCGTTTACATAGCTATAGGTTGCTCCATGATAGTAACCATCGACATTATCCCCAAACACAAACGGGAATGACTGTGTCTCTGAGATGATGAGCTTTTGGAATAGTTGGTCATGTGGCATTGCAAATTCAGGGTGTTGCCAGTGAGGTTGCGACTCTGCTACCTCTATCAGATGTGTGTTTACAGGCTCTCGTTGAGGTGTTGATAAATCATTGTATTCCCCTTTGGTTACGGTGACCGTTGGCGTCGAAGAGCTGAATTGCACCTTCAAGGAGTATTGACCAGCGACAGCAGGAGAGAGCAGTAGATCATTGCCAATGCCTTGTGTATTGATAAGCGGCATTGCTTGTTCCAATTCGCAGAGAGTGGCTTCACTTTCATGCCCTGAAAGTGTCCATTGCTTGGTGCCATCTGAATCAGAAATTTTGAAGCGATAAAGGTCGGTAGATAAGCATAGGTTTGCTCGATAGGAGCCGTCTTGCTCTTTGAACAATGGGGTGTCTAACCCCCAACCATTGAACGTACCTTTTAGGTAAAGAGTAGGGATTTGCATAGCGAGTTGATTTCCAAAACAAAAAAGGCACAGCATGCGCTGTGCCAAAGGACAATAGGATATTAATATGAGGAAAGGGTTATTAATATGAAGAAAGGTTATTTGGTAATTTGTTTCGCTGCTGTGTCTAGAGCTTCTCTAACGGTTTGCTTACCCTGCATTGCGTTATCGATAGCCGCACCTTCCGCGAACCAGTAAGCGGTCATTTGCGGGATGTTTGGCATGATTTCACCGTTTTCAGCATTTGTCATGGTTGATTTGATGCGATCATCGCTCTCAAGAATTTTTTGGAATGATTTTAGTGTCACCGCGCCAAGAGGCTTGTCATCATTCATGGTTTTCAGAGCGTCGTCTTGAAATAGGTAGTTTTCTAAGAACTCGACAGCAAGATCAGTATTTGGACTCGCAGCATTGATACCCGCACTTAGGATTCCAACAAATGGGTTACCTTTACCGCCATTTAATGTCGGCAGTTCAGCAACGCCATAATTAACACCAAGCTTGTCTAAGTTACCCCAAGACCAAGGGCCATTAATGGTCATTGCCACATTGCCGTTGGTGAATTCTGCTTCTGCTACGGAGTAATCCATATTCGGGTTAACTACCCCTTGGTTTACCATATCAACTAAGAATTGAAGGCCGCGAACACCCGCTGCATTGTTAACACCTGTGCTTTTAGCGTCATAGCCTGTTGCTGTTTTTTCAAACGCAAAGGCACCACCAGCAGAGATCATCGGCCACGTGAAGTACGCATTTTTTACATCCCACATGATGGCTTTTTTGTTTTGCTTAGCCATCTCTTTCTGAATGTCGGCAAGCTCTTCCCATGTTTTTGGTGGGTTTGGAAGTAGGTCTTTGTTGTAGATTAGAGAAGGTGCTTCGATTGCTAGAGGGTAGCCCACAACTTTACCGTTGACTGTCACCGCATCCCAACTGAAGTCGACAAGCTTTTCTTTGAATTCTTTACTTGGATTAAGTTCGTGAAGTAGGCCTGATTCTGCGTAGCCACCAAAACGGTCGTGTGCCCAGAAAATGATGTCAGGGCCGCCGCCAGTTGCTGCGTGTTGTTGGAATTTAGCTTCCAGTGAATCTGGGTACTGAACGTTAATTTTTACACCGGTATCTTCTTCGAATTGTTTACCAATTTCAGCAAGACCGGCATAACTTTTATCGCCATTGATCCAGATTGTGATTTCACCTTCTTCCATAGCAAAAGCCGGTGCATTGAAAAGAGCAGCAAGGGTACAAATAGACAGTGTTTTCAATAGAGGTTTCATAGTTTCATTCCATATTCAGAAGGTTATCCATAACGATAATCACTTCTATCAGTTCTTATTATCTGCTGAAAATAATATCGACTAATTTAGCCTTTGAGAAATAGGTAAACGCACCTTTGATATAGTAAAAAGCTATAGCAATGCCGATACAGTGCTGTTTTACAGGCGATCGCCATAGTTTTGTGAAGTGGCGCGTATAGAGAAATGTGAAGGCGGGCTCAAACTATTTTTGGGTGATGAAAGCCATCCAAAACTAAGCGCTAGGTTGCTTAGGTTAAGATGTGAAATGTTGGAGAGAATCGATGGCTTTGGGCAATAAAAAAGGCAAGGAGAACCTTGCCTTTGGTGTGTTGAATTTAACGTATGATTACAGTTTTACAGCAAATGATTCATACGGTGCCAGTTCAAGCTTGGCTGACAACTCAGTGACCGTTTGATAGTTATTGATCAGACAATCAAGCGTCTGAGTTTGGTATTGTTCAGGCATATCCAGTGTCAGGTTGTCGTTTGAGAAGTTACAAACTACAAACAGCTTTTCACCATCCAACTCACGTACGTAGGCGAAAACCTTGTCGTGTTCTTCAAAAACAGGAATGAATGAACCGTAGACAATCGCTGGGTGAGCTTTTCGTAACTCTATCAATGTCTTGTAGTGATAAAATATGGAACTTGGATCAGCCAACGCACTTTCGACGTTGATCTCTGGGTAGTTTGGATTCAGCTCAATCCAAGGTGTTCCGTCAGAGAAGCCTGCATTTGGTTGGTTGTTCCAATGCATGGGTGTTCTAGCGTTGTCACGGCTGTTCTCGTGAATGGCGTCCATCATGTGTTCATGAGTAACACCTGATTCCGTTTTTACTTTATAGAAATTGTGCGTTTCAATATCTTTATATTGGTTTAGATTGTCAAAAGCGACATTGGTCATGCCAATCTCTTCACCTTGATAAATGTAAGGTGTGCCTTTTAAGAAGTGCAAACATGTCGCCAGCATTTTTGCTGACTCAACTCGGAAATGTTTGTCATCACCGTATTTTGAAACCAAACGTGGCAAATCGTGGTTGTTCCAAAAAAGGGAATTCCAACCACCATCGGCCAGCTCTAGCTGCCACTTGGTCAGCACATTTTTGAACTCTCGAAGATCAAGCGGAATAGGGTTCCATTTGTCACCGTTTTCCCATGTCAGGGTAATGTGCTCAAATTGGAATACCATAGAAAGTTCATTTCTATCTTGTCCACTGTATAGCTTGGCTATTTCTGGTGTTGCGCCCCAAGTTTCTCCTACGGTTAACAAATCCTTGTTACCAAAGGTCGCCTGATTCATTTGTTGTAATAGCTTGTGCAGCCTTGGTCCGTTACCAGTGATTCCTTTATCGATCTCTTTACCAATAAGATCAATCACATCTAAGCGGAAGCCGCCGATGCCAAGGTCAATCCACCAGTTCATCATAGTATGAACCTCTTCTTGAACCTTCAGGTTTTCCCAGTTCAAATCGGGCTGACGTTTCGAGAATAGATGGAAGTAATATTGTTGTGTGAGTTCATCCCACTGCCAAGCACTTCCGCCAAAGATAGAACCTTGGTCATCCGGTGCGCTGCCATCCGGTTTTGCATCGCGCCAAATGTAATAGTCTCGATACGGATTGTCTTTTGAAGAGCGTGCTTGCTCGAACCAACGGTGCTCATCGGACGTATGGTTTACCACTAAATCCATAACAATCTTAATGTCACGTTCTTTCGCTTCATCCATCAGGCGTTTCATCTCTTCCATCGTGCCAAACTCTTCAGCAATCGCTTGGTAGTCGGAGATGTCGTAGCCGTTATCGTCCATTGGAGATTGATAAACAGGAGAGAGCCAAATGACATTAATGCCCAGTTCTTTAAGGTAATCGAGTTTGCTGATGATTCCATTTAGGTCACCGATACCGTCATTATTCGAGTCTAAAAAGCTACGCGGGTAAATTTGGTAGACCACTGCGTCATGCCACCATTTCTGTTCCATCTCAATGTCCACTTAATAAGTTAATTGACCTTACTATAGTGATTTCATCTTACACTGGGAAATAGCATTACTAATGCTCTCTATAGAAAAATCCTATATCATGAGCTCTATCCATTGCACGCTGTGTTCAGTGGTTTAATTTGTTGAATTTCTAACCTCGCATTTTGTGATCGAATGCAAACTAAGAGAATCCTATGAACAAGCTATACCGATACTTTCTGATGGTTGCGCATACTGGCAGTATTAAAGGTGCCGCAGAAAAGCTGAATATTAGCCAACCCTCCTTGACCGCTGCGATCAAGAAATTAGAGAGTGATGTTGGTGTGGCTATTTTTACTCGTAAGTCAAAAGGCGTTGAGCTTACTGAGTACGGGGTGTTGTTTCGGGAGTTTGCACAAGAACAGCAAGAAAAGCATCTGTCTTTGATGCACCGCTTTACCGACATGCAGCAGCGCCAATCAGGTAAATTGAAACTCGGCACCGGGGAAGCTTGGTGGGAACAATTTGTTTGCAAGGCGGTTGAGGAATACAAGCAACAAGAAAAAATGGGCTCGCTACATTTAGAGTTCGGTAACAACTTGTCTTTGATGCACCACTTGGTTCAAGGCGATATCGACTTGTTTGTTGGCCATGAAATCTATGGGCTGCATGAGCGATGCAAAGTAACGTTTTACCCACTCTTTCAAGACAAAGAAGCGGTGTTTGTTCGAGCCAACCATCCGTTGCTAACGAAGAAACACTTAGATCCGAGTTTGTTAAGGCGTGAGACATTAGCGTTTCCAATACTCCAAGTGACCCCCGATCATTCTCGACATAACTCTGTACTGTCTGACCACGTAAATTCACAGCCTGGTGGGCGTGATACCGAGGTGGTTGGGCGAGATGTCTATGACGTTGACTCTCTTTTTGCGAGTTTAGATATGTTGAGAATGTCTAATGCTGTCATGCCATACAGTCATAAAATGTGTGACTGGATGAAAGACAAAGGCTTCGAAACCTTACTGATTGATGACTCTAAGCTAGGAAACGTTGGCCTCTACGCGAAACAGGGAGCGGAAGACCTCAAGATCAAGACGTTCATTGAGATCTTACAAAAAGCCAACTTTGATTAAGCTAGAAGCCAGAAATGCGGAGAAAGTAGGGATGCGCTGTGGCGTTAAGGCGATTAGCATCATCGACTGGTGCTCAGGGCGGCTAATCTATTGATTCTGAACGTTGTAAGCCGCACTAGCCATTTGCCTACCCTTTGGTCTGGTGACCTGTTTTCTTCGCAAACTTTTGCATAGCCTCAGCAAAGGTTGTTGCCCCACCTTTAGCTTGAACCTGTACCACCTTATACCCCAATTTTTCTAGTGCTTGGCGCTCTACTAAAACAGCGTCATCGTCTTGCTGGCTGCCCTGTGCTGGCTGATGAAGGTAACACCCTTCTAATTGACCATCTTCGACCAGTTGGTGGTGTTTCAGTGCATTGATATCAAAATTCATAGTCAGTCTTTTCGTTTAAATGGGGGATACCTGCGGCAAAGGCCGCAAGTATCGATAATTCGATTGTTTGTACCATAAGGCATTTTAACCATAAAAAGCGAATGGCAAAACAGTAAACCAGTGGAATGTAATCGGGAGCGGTTTACATCAGAAAGGGGATGAGGTAACTGAGGTCGTGCTGGCACGTTTTTGGACAAAAGTGAGTTGGCGACTTTACTCAAAGGGGCACACTTCGGATAACTTGAGTTTGGGCTACTGATCATGCCGTGTCTGGAAAATGGGCTTGTTCAACACTCAAATAAAATGTTGGCTGCGCGACACCTATTCCTATTTGTTAGTTTTATAAATTTGAGAGAATATTTTGAGAATACTCTTCAAAGTGTCCAAGCTCTTCTACCCGTAAAGTAGGATTAAACTGAAACTTATAATCATACTCGACAACTAACACTTTCATATAGCAAGAGTCGATATTGATAATATCACCTACACGAGGAAGGTAATTGAAGTTCATTTCAGTTTCAAAAATATCTGCCCAAACTCCAGCTCTATTAGCTTCAAAAGTAATCTTAAATACAGTTTCTTCATTGTAACTAATCATATTATTTTCCTTTTACTGTGAGATAAAACTAACGCGCCACACAAGGGGCCGCAACTGCTTAGCAATGGAGGTCCAAGCCCACGAAGTGGACGAGCTTCGCTGTTTGTTAAGCATGTTTTATATGATACTTTCCCGTTCTAAAACTTGACGAATGTCTTCGAACACTGCGCTTATGTTTCCTTTAGGGTACCTAATCTGACCCAAACCTTGAATATTGCTAAATTCTTCACAACCTTCTTCGAGCAACACGATAGCTCTTTCAAAACCAAGTCGTCCTTGAAACAGCCCTACCTCATGAATAACATTCATCCTAGCGTGATGATTACCATCTGCTTGCTCATCTTCAGCACTCATGACCAAAAATGCAATGCATGCTTGATCAAGCATTTGAGCCAAACGCGTAATATTTGTAAGTCCCGCAACAGGCACACGATTGAACTCATCCCAAGGCAGATTTAACCTTTCACTTACAAAATCTTTCAAATCTCTCCAATCATGCGACCTACCGTGGCCAATAAAAACATTAGTGCCAATTCTTTCTTCTATTGCCATCTTACTTTCCTGGTTTTGTAAATACTTTGAGATTCTTTGAATGACTTTGTATAAATTCCCTGCTGCCAAGAAAGCGGAAGTTATACCATAAACTGTACATTGAACAACTCTATGAGGAGGGTTGAGAATTTTATGTTCAACTTTTTGATCTCGAGTAGATAGCTTTCCTCTAGGGAGACTGGTTTGCAAAAAGTCTTCTTTGCTTGGTACCTTTATATCTTCCATCTCTTCAATGAGCTTCTGAAGAAAAGTATCATTTTCCATTAATCCTCGAGAATGAATTAGAGCTAAAGTGTTGTGTTTGACATCATCTATAGTTTCTTTAGCTCTTATACTATCTTTCGATGGCTCTGATAAATCTGGGTTTCCAGCTTGCTCCTGTATGTAGTCGACAATATCTTTAAAAGCATACTCGACCCAATCACCGGTACTCCCCATACCCAAAGAATCATATCCACTGTAGAGCCCCCATTCCGTGCTGAAATGGGCTCCAGCTGGAGGCGTTTCCAAGTTGTTATAATAAACACATGAATGGTAACCTAACCATGATCCTGACCATGAGGGTGCGACTTTCCCTGCCTCATCTAGCAATCGGCTAAGTTCGGAATAATCATAATCTGAAAATTCTTTGAGCTTATTTGCTTCTAAAATTAATTCTTTATGTATCGACAACTATTAATTCCTTTTCTGAAGTGTAAATGTGGTCCGCATGCACCAGACACTTATACTTGGTATAAGCATATGTTTTTAATGTATTATCATTATACACCGAAAAATCACGGACGAGAAAATACGACAAATTGAGGTGTTTTCCACACACTTCACATTTAGCATTAGAAAATCTATCGAAAGCCCTTGACGCGAGATTGGTTGGGTTCGCCTCATTTAAAGAGGAAAGGGGCAGAGGCGTGTTACAAACTTTAAGCTCCCCCGTAATGACAAACTTCAGTAGAGAGTTAGATTTCGGATAATCACTACTAACTGAGTTTGAAAGGTTTACATTGCGTACCTTGATGATACCTGAGCTTCCAACAAGTGCCCGTAAATGTCCAAATTGAACAGCGTTTGGCATAGTCACTAACTTCTCCAGATTCGCTTACAAGAGCAGACTCATACTTTAAAAGCTGTATAGAAGGCTCAAGTTGAATACATTCATACTTTTGAGAATGAACGCGGATATCTGAAGGTTCTTCCAAATCCATCATTTGAATAATGGATGTAAAGTCGTAGCTATCTCCTGACTTACCAACTTCAGTAAAACTAGGGTGTATTAAACGATCAAGATCAGCTTTGTTCTGACGAGTTTGGTATTGATGGAGTTCTATTTCTTGTTGGCTTTGTTGCGTAATTAAATTTAAAGATAGAACTACCCCGTTTCGCGTATTTCT